>NZ_AHHC01000085.1:0-30375 GCF_000242655.1 Pseudomonas sp. PAMC 25886 | reverse complement strand
CATTAGCGAGGTGCCGAGTGGTGGGGCAAGAGCCTTTTGGTTACTTTTGGGCTCCTTTCAAAAGTGACCCGCTGTAAGAGCGGAACCAATAGCGGCCCTGACCGCAGCAACGGATATACACCCAAACCCCAGCCATAAAAAAAGGCGCAACCCTCACAGGTCGCACCCTCTTCACAAACATCAGAACTGTCAGCTACCCAAAGCCTTGGACGCCAACCAGAACAACCCGGCCGAAAGGCCCACAGTCGCCGGCAACGTCAACACCCAAGCCATCAGAATTGTCTTGACGGTGCCACCTTGCAGCCCGCTCTTGTTCGCCACCATGGTCCCCGCCACACCCGAAGACAACACATGGGTCGTGGAAACCGGCAGGCTGAAGATGTTAGCCAGGCCAATCATGCTGGCCGTGGTGATCTGCGCCGACATGCCCTGGGCATAGGTCATGCCTTGCTTGCCGATCTTCTCGCCAATGGTCAACACCACACGCTTCCAGCCCACCATAGTGCCCAGGCCCAAGGCCAACGCTACGGCCAGGATCACCCAGAACGGTGCGTATTCGGTAGTCGCCGTCAGGTCCTTGCGCAACTTGTCCAGGTCGGACTTCTCACGGGCATCCAGGCCAGGCAACTTGCCCACTTTCTTCGCGGTGTCATCCAGGCACAACAGGTAGCGGCGCACTTCAATCCGGTGCTCGGCGGTCAGTGAATGGTAGTCAGAGACACCTTTCAATGTACCCAGCAGGGCGTTGATGGTCGGTTCAGTCTGCTGCGGATTGCACTGGAACTTGCCCGGCAGGTCGTCTTTCACGCTTTTGCCCAAGGCGAGGAACTCACCGAGGGTTTCTTGATTGCGCTGGTAGAACTGATTCAGGTGCAGCGTGGCGTCGCGGGTACGCTCGATCTGGTAAGTGGTGCTGCCCAGGTCGAGCACGAACTGCGCCGGCACAATACCAATCAACACCAGCATGATCAGGCCGATGCCTTTCTGCCCGTCGTTGGAGCCGTGTACAAAGCTCACGGCCATGGCCGAAATCACCAGTACCAGGCGGTTCCAGAACGGTGGGTGCTTTTTGTCGTCGAGCTTGCGGCGCTGGTCCGGCGTCTTGTGCATTTTCGACAGCGGGCGCCACCATTTCAGGCCCAGCAGCACCAGGGCTGCCACCACGAAACCGGCCATGGGCGAGAACACCAGCGAAGCGCCGATATCGATCGCTTTCTGCCAGTTCACGCCGTCAGCCAGGGGAATGTCGTTGATCAGGGCGTTGGCCAGGCCGACACCGAGGATCGAACCGATCAGGGTGTGGGAGCTGGACGCCGGGATCCCGAAATACCAGGTGCCGAGGTTCCAGGTGATCGCCGCTGCCAATAATGAGAAGACCATGGCCAGACCGTGGCCGGTGTTCACATTGATCAGCAGCTCCACCGGCAGCAAGTGCACGATGGCATACGCAACACCGACACCACCGAGCAACACGCCGAGGAAGTTGAATACCCCGGAGAAGAACACGGCCAGATGCGGAGGCATGGCTTTGGTATAGATGACTGTGGCAACCGCGTTAGCGGTGTCATGAAAGCCATTGATGAACTCGAAGGCGAGGACAAAGGCCAGGGCGAGCAACAGGCTCACGAGAACCCAAGCATCCAGTCCGCTGAATAAATCGATCATGAAGGTTTTCTGACCCGGTCGTAAGGGGGCGCGATTATGCCAGAAAACATCGGTAATCAATGCACTAGCTGCTCATCGGTAACATTCTTCAACGAAAAAAAAAGCGGGGCAGGGGCGCATCCCGGTGTTTTCGGGGCTCTGGCAAGTGTTTGATTTATAAGGGAGATAGCGAAAATAGACGGGTTAAACCGTCGAAAGGGAATATCTGAAACAATTGTATGAAATTTCGCTAAGACGGCATGAAGGTGCCTCCCTCCGCCAGTACGGTACTGGCAGAGAGATGGCACCTTGGGACGCTCAACCCGAATCGCTTATGGCTCTTCGGCTTTGAGGTCCTGTTCAATCTTTTGGATTTCCTGGGCAAAGGCCTGGTCGAGCAGACTGGCTCGTTTTCGCCATGGCTTGCGTTCAGGTTCTGGCTGGGCGGCGTAGGTGGTGACTTCCCCGCCGTAAACATCCTTGTAACGTTGTTCCTGGCGCTCAAGTTCCGCGCGCAGTTCGTCTTTCGTCACATTGTTACCTAATTGAGTTGAGTTTAATTCCGGTGAAGCGCGATGCCAGAAAGGAAAAAACACTTCTTTATTGCACGCGGCCACGATACCGGAGAAGAACAGCTGTCGTAGCAACAGTTTTCTTTTCACAGCCACAAGCAGTTGGCAGGCATTTGAAATGAGTGTCAGGTACTTGCGGCGCAGCTTGCACAAAGCCAGTGCACGGCTGGGTGAGGTTCGTCCTCGGGGGCTAGACGAGGCTGGCCTCTACACAGGATGCATTATAGCGATGCGTTTGAATAACACTATCGTCATCAAGTTAAAAATCGTCAACTTTGTGTGAGGGTTTTGTTACGCGTGCATGTGGGGTACTTGCTGAACTATTGGCGCCATAAATTGTGCCGCGTTCTACCGGCGGTAAATAACCCGCAACTTCGCTCGTACATCAGTCGTTTCCGAAAGTCGGTCAAGTAGGGCGCCGCTGTAGGGCGTGTACCGGTCAGCGGTGAAAAATTGCGATTATCGAATGAC
Source organism: Pseudomonas sp. PAMC 25886 (assembly GCF_000242655.1). Lineage (NCBI taxonomy): Bacteria > Pseudomonadati > Pseudomonadota > Gammaproteobacteria > Pseudomonadales > Pseudomonadaceae > Pseudomonas > Pseudomonas sp. PAMC 25886. Next base: position 27,688 of record NZ_AHHC01000085.1, on the reverse strand, counting down.
CGTCCGATAATCGCCCAATGTTGGCGGCCCTGCCTTGTGTATCAATTGCAGGGCGGCTTGTAATAGCGGTCGCCCTCCCGCAGCGGTTAAAAATAAGAGAAAGGACCCCCAAATGAACGATCAATTGCGCAACTCCTTCGCATCAGTGGCGCCGCCGATCGTTGCGTCACCTGCCAAACGTATCCAGGCATTTACCGGCGATCCGGACTTCATGACCTCCCTGGCCCGCGGGCTGGCCGTGGTGCAGGCGTTCCAGGAGCGCAAGCGCCACCTGACCATCGCCCAGATCAGCCATCGCACGGAAATACCCCGCGCCGCCGTGCGACGTTGCCTGCATACCCTGATCAAGCTCGGCTACGCCACCACCGACGGGCGCACCTATTCGCTGCTGCCCAAGGTGCTGACCCTCGGCCACGCGTATCTGTCGTCCACGCCCTTGGCGGTGTCGGCCCAGCCATACCTGGACCGCATGAGCGAGCAGCTCCACGAGGCCTGCAACATGGCGACCCTGGAAGGCGATGACATCCTCTACATCGCCCGCTCGGCCACCACCCAACGCCTGATTTCCGTCGACCTGTCGGTGGGAGGCCGCCTGCCGGCCTATTGCACCTCGATGGGTCGTATCCTGCTGGCGGCGCTGGATGACGCCTCGCTGCAGGACTACCTCGACCACGCCGACCTGCAAACCAAGACCAGCCGCACCCTCACCACCCCGCAAGCGTTGCTCGAGTGTTTGCAGGAAGTGCGGCAGCAAGGCTGGTGCATTGTCGACCAGGAACTGGAGCAGGGCCTGCGTTCCATCGCCGTGCCGGTGTACGACGCTTCCGGCCAGGTGCTGGCCGCGCTGAACGTCAGCACCCATGCCGGAAGGGTCAGCCGCAGTGAGCTGGAGCAGCGTTTCCTGCCGAGCATGCTCAGCGCCAGCCAGGAGCTGAGTGCCCAGCTGTTTGCCTAAGGTGTTCGGTGACCGCACAGATCCCGGCTGGATGAATTGACGGTGTTTCCCAAGGCTTATTAATGTGCGGCAGCGCTTCATGGCGCCGCCCCAATAATAATGACGACCCAACGTCGTTCGCCCGCCCATCGGTGTGGAAATAAAAATAATGAATCAGCCTTCACCTGCTGTCGGTACTTGCCTGGACGTTCAGTCCTTCATCAACGCCCAGCCGCTGTCGCGGTATCAATGGCGGGTGGTGATCCTGTGTTTTCTCATCGTTTTCCTCGACGGCCTCGACACCGCCGCCATGGGCTTTATCGCCCCGGCGCTGTCTCAGGACTGGGGCATCGACCGCGCCAGCCTCGGCCCGGTGATGAGCGCTGCCCTGATCGGCATGGTGTTTGGCGCCCTCGGCTCCGGCCCACTGGCCGACCGTTTCGGGCGCAAAGTGGTGCTGGTGGGGGCGGTGCTGGTGTTTGGTGCCTTCAGCCTGGCGTCGGCCTACAGCAGTAACGTCGATCAACTGCTGATCCTGCGCTTCCTCACCGGCCTGGGCCTGGGCGCCGGCATGCCGAACGCCACGACGCTGCTCTCCGAATACACCCCGGAACGCCATAAGTCGTTGTTGGTGACCAGCATGTTCTGCGGCTTCAACCTGGGCATGGCCGGTGGCGGGTTTATCTCGGCCAAGTTGATCCCGGCGTTTGGCTGGCACAGCTTGCTGATGATCGGCGGGATTTTGCCGTTGATCCTCGCGGTGGTGTTGCTGGTGTGGCTGCCGGAGTCGGCGCGTTACCTGGTGGTGCGCAATCGGGGCACCGACAAGGTGCGCAAGACCCTTGCGCCGATCGAGCCGGGCATTGTCGCCCAGGCCTCAAGCTTCAGCGTCCCGGAACAAAAGACCGTCAAGGCGCGCAACGTATTCGCAGTGATCTTCTCCGGCACCTACAGCGCCGGCACCTTGCTGCTGTGGCTGACTTACTTCATGGGCCTGGTGATTGTTTACCTGTTGACCAGTTGGCTGCCGACCCTGATGCGCGACAGCGGCGCCAGCATGGAACAGGCCGCGTTTATCGGTGCGCTGTTCCAGTTTGGCGGCGTATTGAGCGCGGTCGGCGTGGGCTGGGCGATGGACCGGTTCAATCCCCACAAGGTCATCGGTACGTTCTATCTGCTGGCCGGGGTGTTTGCCTACGCGGTAGGGCAGAGCCTGGGCAATATCACGCTGCTGGCGACCCTGGTGCTGATCGCCGGGATGTGCGTCAACGGTGCACAGTCGGCGATGCCGTCGTTGGCCGCACGTTTCTACCCGACCCAGGGCCGCGCCACCGGTGTGTCGTGGATGCTCGGCATCGGCCGCTTTGGCGCGATCCTCGGCGCATGGATGGGCGCGACGTTGCTGGGCCTGGGCTGGAACTTCGAACAGGTGCTGACGGCCCTGGTGATTCCAGCGGCTCTGGCCACCACGGCGGTGGTCATCAAGGGCATGGTCAGCCACGCGGACGCCACCTGAAACCGACCGATAGCAAGATAACAATCCGTTCGATAATCGAACACTCAGTCGATTATCGGATTGTTTGGCCACAACCCCCGGCTTAATCTTCAAACACTTCGGCGCTGCCTCCAGCGCCTTTTTCGATCGATACCGGGAGCCCACCCCATGGCTGAAATTCTTTCGCTGGCTGATGCGGTAAAGCAGTTCGTGAATGACGGCGACACCGTTGCACTCGAAGGCTTTACTCACCTGATCCCTACGGCGGCAGGTCATGAAATCATTCGTCAGGGCAAGAAAGACCTGACGCTGGTGCGCATGACACCCGACTTGATCTACGACCAGTTGATCGGCGCCGGCTGTGCACGCAAATTGATTTTCTCGTGGGGCGGCAACCCGGGTGTGGGCTCCCTGCATCGCCTGCGAGACGCCGTTGAAAAACAATGGCCGCAACCGCTGGAGATCGAAGAGCACAGCCACGCCGACCTGGCCAATGCCTACGTCGCCGGCGCCTCCGGCCTGCCGTTCGCGGTGCTGCGCGCCTACGCCGGCTCCGACCTGCCCAAGGTCAACCCGTTGATCAAGACCGTGACCTGCCCCTTCACCGGTGAAGTGCTGGCAGCCGTGCCGTCGGTGCGCCCGGACATCACCGTGATCCACGCCCAAAAGGCTGACCGCAAGGGCAACGTGCTGCTGTGGGGCATCCTCGGGGTGCAGAAGGAAGCGGCCCTGGCGGCCAAGCGCTGCATCGTGACTGTCGAAGAAATCGTCGACGACCTCAATGCGCCGATGAACGCCTGCGTATTGCCAACCTGGGCCCTGACTGCCGTGTGCCACGTGCCCGGCGGCGCGCATCCGTCCTACGCCCACGGTTACACAGAGCGTGACAACCGTTTCTATCAGGCCTGGGACCCGATCGCCCGGGACCGTGAGACGTTTACCGCGTGGATCAACGAATACATCCACGGCACCGCCAATTTCAGTGAATTCCAGGCCAAGCTGGCCACCGCGCAGGAGGCCAAATAATGGCTTACTCCACCAACGAAATGATGACCGTCGCCGCCGCGCGCCGCCTGAAGAACGGCTCGGTGTGCTTTGTCGGTATCGGCCTGCCCTCCAAGGCTGCCAACCTGGCACGCCTGACGTCGTCGCCTGATGTGGTGCTGATCTACGAGTCCGGCCCGATTGGCGCCAAACCGTCGGTGCTGCCGCTGTCCATCGGTGACGGCGAACTGGCGGAAACCGCCGACACCGTGGTGCCGACCGGTGAGATTTTTCGCTACTGGCTGCAGGGCGGGCGCATTGACGTCGGCTTCCTCGGTGCGGCCCAGGTCGACCGTTTCGGCAACATCAACACCACCGTGGTCGGTGATTATCACCAGCCCAAAGTGCGCCTGCCGGGTGCCGGTGGCGCGCCGGAGATCGCCGGTTCTGCCAAGAGCGTGCTGATCATCCTCAAGCAGTCGGCCCGTTCGTTTGTCGACAAGCTGGATTTCATCACATCGGTGGGCCACGGCGAAGGCGGCGACTCGCGCAAACGCCTGGGTCTGCCAGGCGCCGGTCCCGTAGGGATTATTACCGACCTGTGCATCATGGAACCGGAGGAGGGCAGCCACGAGTTTGTCGTCACCGCCCTGCACCCCGGCGTGACCCGTGAGCAAGTGGTGGCCGCCACCGGTTGGGCGATTCGTTTTGCCGACCAAGTCACCACCAGCGCCGAACCGACCGACATTGAACTGACCGCCCTGCGCGACCTTGAAGCACGCACCGCTGCCGCCCACGGCCAAGCCCCCGGAGAAGCCTGATGCGCGACGTATTTATCTGTGACGCCATTCGTACCCCCATCGGCCGTTTTGGCGGTGGCTTGTCCACCGTCCGCGCCGATGACCTGGCGGCATTGCCGATCAAGGCCTTGATGGAACGCAACCCGTCGGTGGACTGGAACGCGGTGGACGAAGTGTTCCTCGGCTGCGCCAACCAGGCCGGCGAAGACAACCGCAACGTGGCCCGCATGGCGGCGCTGCTGGCGGGTCTGCCGGAGAGCATTCCCGGCGTCACCCTGAACCGTCTGTGCGCTTCGGGCATGGACGCCATCGGCACGGCCTTCCGCGCCATCGCCAGTGGCGAGATGGAGCTGGCAATTGCCGGTGGCGTCGAGTCGATGTCCCGCGCCCCGTTTGTGATGGGCAAGGCGGACGCGGCGTTCTCGCGCAACATGAAGCTGGAAGACACCACCATCGGCTGGCGCTTCATCAATCCGTTGATGAAGGCCCAGTACGGCGTCGACCCGATGCCGCAAACCGCTGACAACGTGGCCGACGACTATAAAGTCTCCCGCGCCGACCAGGACGCCTTCGCCCTGCGCAGCCAGCAACGTACTGCCGCGGCACAGGCCGCCGGCTTCTTCGCTGAAGAGATCGTGCCGGTGCGCGTCGCCCACAAAAAAGGCGAGGCCGTGGTCGAGCACGACGAGCATCCTCGGGCCGACACCACCCTGGAAGCCCTGACCAAACTCAAACCGGTTAACGGTCCGGACAAGACCGTCACCGCAGGCAACGCCTCGGGCGTCAACGACGGTGCCGCAGCGCTGATCCTGGCCTCCGCTGAAGCCGTCAAAAAACACGGCCTGACCGCTCGCGCTCGTGTGCTGGGCATGGCCAGCGCGGGTGTGGCGCCGCGTGTGATGGGCATCGGCCCGGTGCCGGCCGTGCGCAAACTGGTGGAGCGCCTGGGCCTGGCGGTGACCGATTTTGATGTGATCGAACTCAACGAAGCCTTCGCCAGCCAGGGCCTGGCCGTGCTGCGCGAACTGGGGATTGCCGACGATGCACCTCAGGTCAACCCGAACGGCGGCGCGATTGCCCTCGGCCATCCGCTGGGCATGAGCGGCGCGCGCCTGGTACTGACCGCCCTGCATCAACTGGAAAAAACCGGCGGCAGCAAAGGCCTGGCGACCATGTGTGTCGGTGTTGGCCAGGGTTTGGCCCTGGCGATCGAACGCGTTTGAGCCCCACAAGAATAAAGAGGATTGCTCCATGAGTGACAAGCCCGGATACCGGCGCCCGCAAGCGGGTACTCAGCCTGATTACCTGCACCCGGCCTACCAGTCGACGAACCTGCGTTCGCCGTCCAGGCCGTTGGTGTTCCTGCCCCATTCCCTGTCGGAAATCACCGGCCCGACCATCGGCGCCGAGCGGATCAACGAGAAGGACAACGACCTGACTGCCCAGCACGAAGGCGAGCCCCAGGGCGAACGCATCATCATTCACGGGCGCGTGCTGGATGAAAACGGCTTGCCCGTGCCCGGCATCCTCGTGGAAATCTGGCAGGCCAACGCCGCCGGCCGCTACAACCACCAGCGCGACCAGCACGACGCACCGCTGGACCCGAACTTCACCGGCACCGGGCGCACCGTCACCGACGCCGATGGCTGGTACCAGTTCCAGACCATCAAGCCCGGCGCCTACCCGTGGGGCAACCACCACAACGCCTGGCGCCCGGCGCACATTCACTTCTCGCTGTTCGGACCAAGTGTGCTGACGCGGTTGGTAACGCAGATGTATTTCCCCGGCGACCCGTTGCTGGCCTACGACCCGATCTACAACTGCGTCCCGGACACGTCCGCCAAGGAACGCCTGATCGCCTCGTTCGATCTGGAAAAAACCATTCCGCACTATGCCCTCGGCTACCGCTGGGACATCGTCCTGCGCGGCCGCGACGCCACGCCGATGGAGAAATGAGATGAGCCTCAACGCGACTACTTCCCACACCGTCGGGCCGTATTACCACATCGGCCTGACCTGGCTGAACCGCGAAGACCTGACCGTAGCCGAGACACTCGGCGAGCGCGTGGCGATCACCGGGCAGGTGGTGGATGGCAACGGCGATGTGGTCAACGACGCCATGCTGGAAGTCTGGCAGGCCAATGCGGCCGGCAAGTACGACCATCCCGAGGATGAGCAGGACAAACCGGTGGACCCGAACTTCGAAGGCTTCGGCCGGGTGCCTGTGGATGCCGAAGGGCGGTTTCGCTTTACCACCATCAAGCCGGGCAGCGTGCCGGGGTTGAAGGGCACGACCCAGGCGCCGCACCTGGTGGTGCTGGTGTTTGCCCGTGGGTTGGTGAAGCACCTGCTGACGCGGATTTACTTTGACGGTGAGGCGCTGAATGAGGATGACGCGCTGCTGGCGTGTGTGCCGCAGGAGCGGCGGCGCACGTTGATCGCCAAGGCGGATGCGGCGGGTGTGTATCAGTGGAATGTGATTTTGCAGGGCACAGACGAAGAGACGGTGTTCTTCGATTACTGAGTTGGCTTGGAAATTTTCGCGAGCAAGCCCGCTCCCACAGGTGAATGCATTCCAAATGTGGGAGCGGGCTTGCCCGCGATGAGGCCGGCACAGGCAACAAATATCCAAAAGTCTGCTTGCGGAACATGGTTGTTGCAAAGTATGTCTAGGCTATAACCGTTCCCACTGAGTGAAAAAACATGACAACAAAAACGAGTCACTACACCGGAGAAGAACGCAGCAAAAGGATTTTTGCGATTGTCGGTGCCTCCTCCGGCAACCTCGTCGAATGGTTCGACTTCTACGTCTATGCCTTCTGCGCCATCTATTTCGCCCCGGCGTTTTTCCCGTCGGACGACCCCACCGTGCAATTGCTCAACACCGCAGGCGTGTTCGCTGCCGGCTTCCTGATGCGCCCCATCGGCGGCTGGCTGTTCGGCCGGGTGGCGGATAAACACGGTCGCAAGAATTCCATGATGATCTCGGTGCTGATGATGTGCGCCGGTTCCCTGGTCATCGCCTTTTTGCCCACCTACAAAGACATCGGCGCCTGGGCCCCGGCCTTGCTGCTGGTCGCCCGGCTGTTCCAGGGCCTGTCGGTAGGCGGCGAATACGGCACCACCGCTACCTACATGAGTGAAGTCGCGCTCAAGGGCCAGCGCGGGTTCTTCGCCTCGTTCCAGTACGTGACCCTGATCGGCGGCCAACTGCTGGCGGTGTTGGTGGTGGTGATCCTGCAACAGATCCTCACCGAAGAAGAACTGCGGGCCTGGGGCTGGCGGATTCCGTTTGTGATCGGTGCCATTGCCGCGGTGATCTCGCTGTTGCTGCGTCGCACCCTGAAAGAAACCACCAGCAAGGAAATGCGTGAAGACAAGGACGCAGGCAGCATTGCCGCGTTGTTCCGCGATCACAAGGCGGCGTTTATCACCGTGCTTGGCTACACCGCCGGCGGTTCGCTGATTTTCTACACGTTCACCACCTACATGCAGAAGTACCTGGTGAACACCGCCGGGATGCACGCCAAGACGGCCAGTTACATCATGACCGGCGCGCTGTTCTTCTACATGTGCATGCAGCCGGTGTTCGGCATGCTGGCGGACAAGATTGGCCGCCGTAATTCGATGCTGTGGTTCGGCGCCCTGGGCACGCTGTTCACCGTGCCGATCCTGCTGACCCTGAAAACCGTCAGCAGCCCGTTCCTGGCCTTTGTGCTGATCACCCTGGCCCTGGCCATTGTGAGTTTCTACACCTCCATCAGCGGCCTGGTGAAAGCTGAAATGTTCCCGCCGCAAGTGCGTGCACTGGGCGTGGGCCTGGCATATGCGGTGGCGAACGCGATCTTCGGTGGTTCGGCGGAGTACGTGGCCCTGGGCCTTAAGTCTTTGGGCATGGAAAACACCTTCTACTGGTACGTCACGGCGATGATGGCGGTGGCGTTCCTGTTCAGCTTGCGCCTGCCCAAAGAGGCGGCGTACTTGCACCACGATCTGTAACCGGCTGGCGCATGCCCGTTGCCGGGTATGCGCCACCTAGGGATGTTCTATGACGATGCGCACGAGCAACCAACTGTTCGACGCCTATTTCACCGCCAACCGCATGGCCGAAGTGTTCTGCGACCAGGGGCGCTTGCAGGGCATGCTGGATTTTGAAGCGGCCCTGGCCCGGGCAGAGGCTCAGGTGGGGTTGATCCCGCAAGCGGCCGTCGCGCCGATTGCCCAGGCCTGCCTGGCTTCTCTCTATGACGTTGATGCCCTCGGCGAGGCCATTGCCACGGCGGGCAACTCCGCGATTCCGTTGGTCAAGGCCCTCGGCAAGTTGATCGCCAGCGAAGATGCCGGCGCCGAACGTTATGTGCATCTGGGCGCTACCAGCCAGGATGTGATGGACACCGGCCTGGTGCTGCAACTGCGCAGCGCGGTCGAGCTGATTGAGCATGATCTGGCGCGGCTGGGTGACATCCTTGCCGCGCAGGCTCAACGTTATGCAGCAACCCCCTTGGCGGGTCGGACCTGGCTGCAGCACGCAACGCCGGTCACGCTGGGCATGAAAATCGCCGGCTGGCTCGGTGCAGTCAGCCGCAGTCGGCAACGCCTCAGCGACCTCAAGCCGCGCTTGCTGGTGCTGCAATTCGGCGGTGCTTCCGGAACCCTGGCGGCCCTCGGCGAACAGGCGATGCCGGTGGCGCAAGCCCTGGCCGCCGAGTTGCAACTGGGCCTGCCGGAACAACCCTGGCACACCCAGCGCGACCGCCTGGTGGAGTTCGCCTCGGTGCTTGGCCTGATCGCCGGCAGCCTCGGCAAACTGGGCCGCGACATCAGCCTGTTGATGCAGACCGAAGCGGCGGAAGTGTTCGAGCCCTCCGCACCCGGCAAAGGCGGCTCTTCGACCATGCCCCACAAGCGCAACCCGGTGGGCGCCGCCGTGCTGATCAGCGCCGCGACCCGCGTGCCGGGCCTGGTGGCGACGATGTTCAGCGCCATGCCTCAGGAACACGAGCGCAGCCTGGGCCTGTGGCACGCCGAATGGGAAACCCTGCCGGAGATTTGCCGGCTGGTGTCCGGTGCATTGCATCAGGCGCTGTTGGTCAGCGCAGGCCTGGAAGTCGACCCCAGGCGCATGGCACAGAATCTCGACCTGACCCAGGGCCTGGTCCTGGCCGAAGCGGTCAGCATCGTCCTCGCCCAACGGCTGGGCCGCGAAACCGCGCACCATCTGCTGGAACAATGCTGCAAACGCGCCGTCGCCGAGCAACGCCACCTGCGGGCGGTGCTGGGTGATGAACCGCAAGTGACGGCCGAGCTCTCGGCCGCCGAACTCGATCGCCTGCTGGACCCGGCGCACTACCTGGGCCAGGCGCACACCTGGGTTACCCGGGCCGTGGCCGAACATTTTGCATTGACTGCCTGAGGAGGCTGCTGTGGGATTTGTACAACTCGCCGATGGCGAACTGAACTACCAACTCGATGGCCCCGAAGACGCACCCGTGCTGGTGCTGTCCAACTCCCTGGGCACCGACCTGCACATGTGGGACATCCAGATCGAGGCGTTCACGAAGTATTTCCGGGTACTGCGTTTCGATACCCGTGGCCACGGCAAATCCCTGGTGACCGAAGGCCCCTACAGCATCGAGCAGTTGGGCCGTGACGTGTTGGCGTTGCTGGATGCATTGCAGATCGAACGCGCGCATTTTTGCGGGTTGTCCATGGGCGGCCTGATCGGCCAGTGGCTGGGCATTCATGCGGGCGAGCGTTTGCGCCGGCTGGTGGTGTGCAACACCGCAGCGAAAATTGGCACGCCGGAGATCTGGAACCCGCGCGTCGAGATTGTCCTGCGGGACGGCGCGGCGGCGATGGTTGCCCTGCGTGATGCGTCAATTGCACGCTGGTTCACCGCCGACTTTGCCGAGGCCCACCCTGATCAAGCCACGCTGATCACCGACATGCTGGCGGCGACCAATCCCCAGGGGTATGCCGCCAGTTGCGCGGCGGTGCGCGATGCGGACTTCCGTGAGCAACTGGCGTCGATCAAGGTGCCGACCCTGGTGATTGCGGGCAGTGAAGATGCGGTTACGCCGCCGGCCGGTGGGCACTTTATCCAGGAACACGTGAAGGGCGCCGAGTACGCCGAGTTCTATGCCGCGCACCTGTCCAACGTGCAAGCCGGTGCGGCGTTCAGCGACCGTGTACTGGAATTTCTGCTAGCCCGCTGAGTATCGCTGAACCCTGTGGCGAGGGAGCTTGCTCCCGTTGGGCTGCGTAGCAGTCCCTAAGCAGCCGCAACTCAACTATTTGTATAACCCTGCAGCGGCCTCACTGGGGCCGCTGCGCGACCCAACGGGAGCAAGCTCCCTCGCCACAGGTATGTGCCTGTCGTCACCGTTGCATGAGGAGCGTTTTGTGGACGAGAAACAACGTTATGCCGAGGGCCTGCAAGTGCGCCGCGAAGTGCTGGGCGACGCCCATGTCGACCGCAGCCTCAACGCCCTGACCGAGTTCAACAGCGAGTTTCAGGAAATGATCACCCGCCACGCCTGGGGTGATATCTGGACCCGCCCAGGCCTGCCGCGACATACCCGCAGCCTGATCACCATCGCCATGCTCATCGGCATGAACCGCAGTGAAGAGTTGAAGTTGCACCTGCGCGCCGCCGCGAGTAACGGCGTAACCCGCGCCGAGATCAAGGAAGTGCTGATGCAGAGCGCGATCTACTGCGGGATTCCGGCCGCCAATGCGACGTTTCATTTGGCCGAGTCGGTGTGGGATGAGTTGGGGGTTGAGTCGCGCAGTTAATGCGAGTCAGCGTCCCACACCCAATTCCATACGCCCGGCAGGTGCACCACTTCGTCAGCGTCCTTTACCGTGCGCGCCATGGCGGCGCGCTGCAAGGCGGCCCGGTCGGTGTAGAACGGCTGCCGGGCGACCGGCACGCCGTTAATGCGCGCACTGTCCATCAGGATTTGCAGGTATTCCTTCAGGTGCCAGGCGGTGTAGCGGTTGATGTCGTGAAAGGTCACCACCACCGGGATCACTCCGTCCACGGTCGGTAACTCACCCTTGGCAATACGCTCGCGCAGTACCGACAACTGGCGGATCAGGTTTTCCCGGCGCCGGGGGCTGCCATTGAAGACCCAGATCACCCCGTCGTTCGCGCTCAGGTCCGTCAACAGTACGTGCAGGCCATGCTGCTGGTAGGCGGCGAAGGTGCGTTTGTCGTAATTCCAGAACGGCGGGCGCACCAGTGTAGGCGGCTGACCGGTGATGGATTCAAGGGTCGATGAACCCAGGCTGAGGTAGTGTTCCAGTTCAACCGGATTCTGCGAGCGATGATTGCTGTGCCACGGGGTTGCGGTGTGGAAGGCCAGGATATGGCCGGCCGCGTACTCACGCTCCATGGTCTTGCGACCCCGAGGGTTGCCGCCGGAGCGGGGCGCCTCGGTCTGCAAAAAGAACACCGCCTTGATGCCCGGCTGTATCGGGTTATTCGCCAGGTCGGCCATCACCGAACGGCTCGGGTTCATAAAACCCGAGGCGCTGGGGCCGTCATCGAAGGTCAGCAAAAAGCGAATCGGCGCCTCGGCTTTCAGGCGTTGTTCGGTCTGCGGTGTCAGGGCCAGGGGCGGACCGATGCAACCGCTGAGGCTCAGGGCCAGGACCAATAGGGCCGATACGGCGGCGAAGGGTTTCATGGTGTACGGCGGACTCGAAAGACGTTGGTTGCGGGTTTCGGTCATCCATGACACGCGCGCACCATACAGCAAGTCTGTCGAGGCGTTACAGCAGGCTTATCGGGTAACTGACGATCAACCGGTTTTCATCAAACTCATTGTTGTTGTAGTCCCGGCGCATGCTGGAATTGCGCCAGCGCACATTGAGGTCCTTCAATGTTCCGCTCTGCACCGTGTAGCCCACTTCACTTTCCCGGCCCCATTCCCTGCCGTCGGTCACCGTGCCGCTGTGTACGTTGCTGCCGCTGATATAGCGGTTCATCACGGTCAGGCCTGGAATGCCCAGGGCGACGAAGTTGTAGTCGTGGCGCACCTGCCAGGATTTTTCCTGGGCGTTGTCATAGCTGGCGTTGTAGCTGTCGTTGGCCAGGGTGCCGCCGCTGGTGCCGTTGACCCGCATCCAGGCGCTGTTGCCGGTGAGTTTTTGCAGGCCGATGTAGAAGGTGTTGCCGCCGTATCGGGCCGAGAACAGTCCGGACCAGGTCTTGTTGTCGAGCTCGCCGGCGCGGGCGCTGCCGTCGTCCTTGCCGTAGAAGAACCCGAGGTTGGCGCCCAGGGTCCAGTCGCCCACGGGCTGGCTGTGGATCAGGTTGAGGTATTGCTGGCGGTAGATGTCCTTGAGTTGGGCGTTCCACACGCCAATCTGGGTGCGCTTGTCGTTGAAGGCATATTCGCCGCCCTGGAAGTTGAAACGGTCGGAGGTGAAGGCGGTTTTTCCGAACATCGACATCTCGGTCATGCTGCTGTCGTCCCGCGGGCTGTTGGCGCGGAACTGGCCACCGTAGAGGGTCAGGCCGTCGATCTCTTTGGAGGTGATCTGGCCGCCGCGCAGGGTTTGCGGGAGTGAGCGGCCGTCATCGGAGCGCAGGATCGGCAGCACCGGCATCCACTCGCCGACCTTCACTTCGGTCTTCGAGATCCGGGCCTTGAACGCGACGCCCAGGCGACCGAAGTTATCGGCGGGCCGTCCGTCATGGTCCAGCGGCAGCAGTTGGGTACCGCCCGTGCCGCGCCCGCCGTCGAGCTTTTCCGAGTACAAGCCAAGTACGTCCATGCCGAACCCGACGGTGCCCTGGGTGAAGCCGGATTTGGCGTCGAGGATGAAACTTTGCGTCCACTCCTGAGCGCCGCCCTGGGCCTTGGTCGGGTTGGTGAAGTTCCGGTTGAAGAAGAAATTACGCAGGTTGAGGTTGGCGCTGGCGTCTTCCAGGAAGCCGTGTTCTTCAGCGACAACGGGGAGGGCAATGCTGGCGATAGCGGTTGCCAGCAGGAGCCGGCGCGGGTCAAAAGTGCTCATGGTGTCAGACCTGTTGTTATTGGGGTTATGCAGGTGGCGGCCATGGTGCGGGGCGGTGTGGGGGCGACGAAAGTGGGGGAGAGCGGGTTGTGGGCGATGATCGAACGCAAAGTCAGGGGCGAAAAAAAACCGCTTCCTGTGAGGGAAGCGGCTTTTGTTCACTGCGCCACTGTCAGAACAACTTCAAGGGCGGTGCTTCTTCTTTCAACGGTTCATTCTTCGCGGTTTGCTCGTTCCAGCCACCACCGAGGGCCTTGTACAGGTTGACCTCGCTGTTGAGCTGCGCCAGACGGTCGGTGATCAGCGATTGCTGGGCACTGAACAGTTGGCGCTGGGCGTCGAGGAACGTCAGGTTGCTGTCGACACCAATGCGGTAGCGACGCTCGGCCAGTCGGTAGTAATCCTGGTTGGCCGCGACGAAGCCACGTTGGGCGTCCAGTTGCTGCTTGTAGGTCTCGCGGGCGGCGAGGCCGTCGGAGACTTCCTGGAAGCCGGTCTGGATCGCTTTCTCGTAGTTGGCGACGTTGATCTCTTTCTGGATTTTCGAGTAATCCAGGCTGGCGCGCAGGCTGCCGGCGTTGAAGATCGGGATGTTGATCTGCGGTGCGAACGACCAGGTACCCGAACCGCCCTTGAACAGGCCGCCCAGCGTCGGGCTTGCGGTACCGGCGCTGGCGGTCAGGCTGATGCTCGGGAAGAACGCCGCCCGTGCCGCGCCGATGTTGGCGTTGGCCGCCTTGAGGTTGTACTCGGCCTGCAGGATGTCGGGACGACGTTGCAGCAGGTCCGACGGCAGGCCGGCCGGTACTTCGCTCAACAGGTCATCCGCCAATGGCCGGCTGACGATATTCGCCGGCAGGCCGGTGCCCAGCAGCAGGGTCAGGCTGTTTTCGTCCTGGGCCACCTGGCGGGTGTAACGCGCCAGTGCAACCCGGGCGTTTTCCACCGAGGTACGGGCCTGGCTCAGGTCCAGGGCCGATGCCACGCCGACTTCATTGCTGCGGGAGGTGAGCTTGAAGCTCTGCTCGTACGCGCCCAGGGTGTCCTGGGTGAGCTTGAGCAGCTCCTTGTCGGCCTGCCAGGTCAGGTAGGCATTGGCCACGCTGGCCACCAGGCTGATCTGGGTGGTGCGACGGGCTTCTTCGGTCGCGAAGTATTGTTGCAGCGCTTGCTCGCTCAGGCTGCGCACGCGGCCGAACAGGTCCAGCTCATAAGAGCTGATCCCCAGGCCCGCCGAATATTGGCTGGTGATGCCTGCTTCGCCGGTCTGCGACAGTTTGGCCGGGGTACGCGAACGGCTGCCGCTGCCCGTGGCCGAAACCGCCGGGAACAGGTCGGCACGCTGGATCTGGTACTGCGCGGCATACGCGTCGATGTTCAGGGCCGCGACACGCAGGTCGCGGTTGTTCACCAGCGCGGTCTGGATCAGCTGTTGCAGGGCAGGGTCATGGAAAAACTGCTTCCAGCCTTGCTCGGCAGCGGCCTGGCTCGGCGCCTGGGCCGACGAATACGCCGGCCCCTGCGGGAACTGCGCGGCTACCGGCGCTTCAGGGCGCTGGTAGTCCGGGATCAGCGAGCAGCCACTGAGCACGAATGCCGTGACAGCTAAGGAAAGTAGCGACTTGCTCATTGGCCAGCCTCTTTAGGAGTTTGCTTGGGTTCAGTCTTTTTACGTTCGCCAGCGGAGGACACGGTTGCGAAGAACAGGGGTACCCAGAAGATCGCGAGGACCGTGGCGGTGATCATACCGCCAATTACGCCCGTACCGATGGCGTGCTGGCTACCTGAGCCGGCACCGGTGGAAATCGCCAGGGGCAGTACGCCGAGCATGAACGCCATGGACGTCATGATGATCGGTCGCAGACGCATGCGGGATGCCTCGATGGCCGACTCGACGATGCCTTTGCCCTGTTCGTGGAGCTCTTTGGCGAACTCCACGATCAGGATGGCGTTTTTCGCCGCCAGACCCACCGTCACCAACAGGCCCACCTGGAAGAACACGTCGTTGGACAGTCCCCGCAGGCTGGTGGCGATCAGGGCACCGATCACACCCAGCGGCACAACCAGAATTACCGCAATCGGGATCGACCAGCTTTCGTACAGTGCCGCCAGGCAGAGGAACACTACCAGCAGCGACAGGGCGTACAGCGCAGGCGCCTGGGAACCGGACAGGCGTTCTTCGTACGACAGGCCGGTCCACGAGTAGCCGACACCGGCTGGCAAGTCCTTGGCAATGCGTTCGACTTCCGCCATCGCATCACCGGTACTGTAGCCAGGCGCCGGGGTACCGAGGATTTCCATCGCCGCTACACCGTTATAGCGCGAGAGTTTCGGCGAACCGAAGATCCACTTGCCCGAAGAAATGGCCGACAGGGGCACCATCTTCCCGGACGTGCTGCGCACGTACCATTTGCTCAGGTCTTCCGGAGACATCCGGCTGGCGGCGTCACCCTGTACATACACCTTCTTCACACGACCACGGTCGATGAAGTCGTTGATGTAGCTGCCACCCAGGGCAATTGCCAGGGTCTGCTGGATGTCTGCCAGGCTGATGCCCTGGGCGCTGGCCTTCTCGTCGTCAACGGTCAGCTCGTACTGCGGCTCATCGTTCACGCCGTTGGGGCGCACGCCCGCCAGGATCTTGCTTTGTGCTGCGGCACCGAGGAACTGGTTACGCGCGTCCATCAACTTCTGGTGGCCGACGCCGCCCTGGTCTTGCAGGAACACGTCGAAGCCGGTGGCGTTACCCAGTTCGAGTACCGACGGTGGCACCACGGCAAATACCATGGCGTCCTTGAAGGCCCCGAAGAAGTAACCCTGGGCGCGCTTGGCAACCTCAAATACCGACTGGGTCGAATCACGCTCATCCCACGGCTTGAGCATCACGAACGCGAGGCCCGAGCTCTGGCCACGACCGGCGAAGTTGAAGCCGTTTACGGTAAACACCGATTTAACCGCCTTGCCTTCGCCTGGCTCGCCTTCCTTGTCGTTCAACAGGTAGGCGCGCATATCGTCGATGACTTTCTGCGTACGTTCAGCCGAAGAACCCACTGGCGTTTGTACCTGGGCAAAGATCACGCCCTGGTCTTCCTCTGGGAGGAACGCGCTTGGAATGCGGGTGAACATCCAGATCATACCGGCGAGGATCAGTACATAGACCAGGAACGCCGGGAACTTGTGCTTGATCATGTTACCGACGCCGCGCTCGTAGCTCAGAACGCCACGGTCGAAGGTACGGTTGAACCAGCCAAAGAAACCGCGCTTGGGTTGGCCGTGTTTTTCCGGGTCAATCGGCTTGAGCATGGTGGCGCACAAGGCCGGGGTGAAGATCAGCGCAACCAGTACCGACAACGCCATCGCCGAAACAATGGTGATGGAGAACTGCCGGTAGATCACACCGGTGGAACCCCCGAAGAACGCCATTGGCAGCAGTACCGCCGACAGCACCAGGGCGATACCCACCAGGGCACCCTGGATCTGGCCCATGGACTTGATCGTCGCCTCCTTGGGCGACAAGTGCTCCTCGGCCATTACCCGCTCGACGTTCTCCACCACAACGATCGCATCGTCCACCAGCAAGCCGATGGCCAGGATCATGCCGAACATGGTCAGGGTGTTGATGGTGAAGCCGAACGCCGCGAGGATCCCGAAGGTACCCAGCAATACCACCGGTACCGTCATCGTGGTGATGATGGTGGCGCGGAAGTTCTGCAGGAACAGGAACATCACCAGGAACACCAGTACGATCGCTTCGACCAGGGTGTGAACCACACCGGAGATCGATTCGGTCACCACCGGGGTGGTGTCATACGGCACCACCGCCTTCATGCCAGGCGGGAAGAACGGTTCGAGGGACGCAACCGTTTCGCGAATCGCCTTGGCGGTGTCCAGTGCGTTGGCACCGGCTGCCAGCTTGATCGCCATACCGGAGGCCGGCTTGCCGTTGAACTGTGCACTGATGCTGTAGTTCTGGCCGCCCAGTTCGATACGCGCAACGTCACCCAGACGAACCTGGGAGCCGTCGGAGTTGACCTTCATCAGGATATTGCCGAACGCTTCAGTGGTTTGCAGACGCGTCTTGCCGATGATGGTGGCGTTCAACTGAGTGCCGGGCAGGGCAGGCAGGCCGCCCAATTGGCCGGTAGCCACCTGGACGTTCTGCGCCTGGATGGCGTTGCTGACATCCACTGGCGTCAGCTGGTAGTTGTTCAGCTTGGCCGGGTCGAGCCAGATACGCATGGCGTACTGGGAACCGAACACCTGGAAGTCACCCACACCGGCGGTCCGGGAAATCGGGTCCTGGATGTTGGAAACGATGTAGTTGGACAGGTCATCCTTGGTCATGCTGCCGTCTTCCGACACCAGACCGATCACCATCAGGAAGTTCTTCACCGACTTGGTAACGCGGATACCTTGCTGCTGTACTTCTTGTGGCAGCAGCGGAGTCGCCAGGTTGAGCTTGTTCTGTACCTGAACCTGGGCGATGTCCGGGTTGGTACCCTGGTTGAACGTCGCGGTGATGGTCATGCTGCCGTCGGAGTTACTGTCCGAGGCGACATAACGCAGGTTGTCGATACCGTTGAGCTGTTGCTCGATAACCTGCACCACGGTGTCCTGCACGGTTTGTGCAGACGCGCCCGGGTAGGTCACCTGGATATCAATGGCGGTTGGCGCAATGGCCGGGTACTGGTTGATGGGCAACTTCAGGATCGACAGTGCCCCGACCAGCATGATCACCAGGGCAATTACCCAGGCGAAAATGGGACGGTCGATAAAAAATTTCGACATGAATTACTCCCCTTGACCAGCAGCGGCAGCAGGAGCAGCAGCGGAACCGGCGGGCTTGGCGTTATCCGCGTCCTTGACCTTGACTTCGATGCCCGGCTTGATGAATTGCAGGCCTTCGGTGATTACGCGGTCACCGGCGTTCAGGCCTTTTTCTACCAGCCAGTAGGCGCCGGTAGTCCGGTTGGCGACCAGTACACGCTGCTCGACCTTGTTGTCCTTGTTCACCACCAGCGCGGTCGGGATGCCCTTCAGGTCGCGGGTCACGCCTTGCTGTGGTGCCAGGATGGCCTTGCTGTTCACACCGGCTTGCAATTGCGCGTGCACAAACATGCCCGGCAGCAGGGTGTGATCAGGGTTCGGGAACACGGCGCGCAGGGTCACGGAACCGGTGGTTTCGTCGACCGAGACTTCGGAGAATTCCAGCTTGCCTTCCACGCCGTAGTCGCTGCCGTCTTCCAGGGTCAGCTTGACCTTGGCCGCATTGTCGCCGGCTTTTTCCAGTTGGCCGCTTTCCAGGTCGCGACGCAGTTTCAGCATCTCGGCGGAGGACTGCGTGACGTCAACGTAGATCGGGTCCAGTTGCTGGATCACTGCCATGGCGTCGGTCTGGCCGTTGCTGACCAGTGCCCCTTCGGTCACCGAAGAGCGGCCGATACGCCCGGAGATCGGGGCGAAGACCTTGGTGTAGCGCACGTTGATCTGGGCCGTTTGCAGGTTGGCTTCAGAGGTCATGCGGTTGGACACGGCAGTGTCGTATTCCTGGCGGCTGACCGCTTGCTCATCGACCAATTGCTTGTAGCGATCGGCAATCGATTTGGTCTGGGCCAGGTTGGCCTGGGCGCTTTTCAGGGAGGCGTCATACACCGACGGATCGATCTGATAGAGCTGCTGGCCTTCTTTAACGTCGCCGCCTTCCTTGAACAGGCGCTTGAGAATGATGCCGTTGACCTGAGGGCGAACCTCGGCAATGCGGTAGGCCGTGGTGCGGCCTGGCAGCTCGGATGTCAGGGTGAAGGCTTGAGGTTGAATAGTGACCACGCCGACCTGAGGGGTTTGAGCGGGCGGAGCCGCTTCTTCCTTTTTACATCCGCTGAGCAGCGATGCCAGGGCGACGGCAGTAACCAGGGCGGTAACAGCTGGCTTAAGTTGCATGAAGATCCTCGGGTCAGGCGCGCAGAGTGCGCACAAGAAGTGTGGAAGGGTAAAAAACAGGCACTGAGTGGATAAGTAGCTTGCTACGCAATATACTTACGTTCATGGTTGTTTGTAAACTCTTGACAGGCTTCGCGGAATGTTGACAAAGCACCGTCCAAAGCCTCGATTCTAGTACGTTCGGCGCCCATGAAGGCGTCGTCCCACAATTATTCAGATGGTCGTTTCCGGCCACCCCAAGTGTCCTGATTGAGGTTTTACTGCCATGGTTCGTCGTACCAAAGAGGAAGCTCAGGAAACGCGCAGCCAGATTCTTGAAGCGGCCGAGCAAGCCTTTTACGAGCGCGGGGTTGCGCGTACCACGCTGGCGGATATCGCCGCGCTGGCCGGCGTGACGCGCGGTGCCATCTACTGGCATTTCAGCAACAAGGCCGACCTGGTGCAGGCGATGCTCGATACGCTGCACGAGCCGCTGGATGAGTTGGCCAGGGCCAGTGAGAGCGAGGACGAGGTCGATCCGCTGGGTTGCATGCGCAAGCTGCTGATTCATCTGTTCCATCAAGTGGCCCTGGACCCGAAGACCCGGCGCATCAATGAGATTTTGTTTCATAAGTGCGAATTCACCGATGAAATGTGTGATCTGCGCCGTCAGCGCCAGACCGCCAGCCTTGAATGCAACCTGCGCATCGGGCTGACCCTGCGTAACGCGGTCCATCGCGGGCAGCTTCCGGAGAATCTCGACACCGTGCGTGCCGCTGTGTGCATGCACGCCTATATCGACGGAATTCTCGGCCAATGGCTGCTGGTGCCCGACAGTTTTCAGTTGGCCCAGGACGCAGAGCGATGGGTCGATATCGCGTTGGACATGCTGCGCTTGAGCCCTGGCCTGCGCAATTAAGACAAAATGCGTAATTGCGACCAGTTGTGTCAACAATAAAGGCCAGGGCAGGTCAATCAGCCTTTTCCCTGAATTTATGGGGTGACGTTATATACGGGCTGGCGGGTGGTTGATAGGTAGTTGGCTAAGTATTTTGTAGCAATATTGTTGCAAGGCTGTGAAGGAATGTTTCCTGCGGCCCATAAAAAAGCCCCGGCTCTCGCAAGCCGGGGCTTTTTCGTTTCAGCCGATTACAGGGCCAGGGTCGGGTAGTCGATGTAGCCGACCGGGCCTTTGCCGTAGAACGTCTCTGGATGAGCTTCGTTCAGCGGAGCATCGGCCTTCAGACGAGCCGGCAGGTCCGGGTTGGCGATGAACGGCACGCCGAACGCGACGGCGTCTGCCTTGCCCGAGGCCAGCCAGGCGTTGGCGCTGTCCTTGGTGAAGCGTTCGTTGGCGATGTAAGGACCGCCGAAGGCTGCTTTCAGTTGTGGGCCGAGGCTGTCGCCC
The DNA here is from genome assembly GCF_000242655.1 of Pseudomonas sp. PAMC 25886. Lineage (NCBI taxonomy): Bacteria > Pseudomonadati > Pseudomonadota > Gammaproteobacteria > Pseudomonadales > Pseudomonadaceae > Pseudomonas > Pseudomonas sp. PAMC 25886. Next base: position 7,121 of record NZ_AHHC01000085.1, on the reverse strand, counting down.
GCTTCCTTTTCACGGGAGCAGATGAACGCGATGCCACGCTTGCCCAGTTCCTTGGCGATGTAGGTGAAGGTTTCCGACAGGTTGGCGTCGCCCATGTCGTGGGAGTCGGCGCGCGGTGCCAGGTGCACACCTACACGGCCGGCGCCCCACACTTCAATCACCGCGTCAGTCACTTCGAGCATCAGGCGTGCGCGGTTTTCCAGGGAGCCGCCATAGTTGTCAGTGCGCTGGTTGGTGCTGCTTTGCAGGAACTGGTCAAGCAGGTAGCCGTTTGCGCCGTGAACTTCCACGCCGTCAAAACCGGCAGCCTTGGCGTTCTCGGCGCCTACGCGGTAAGCGTCGACGATGTCGGCGATTTCAGCGATTTCCAGGGCGCGCGGGGTAGGGTAGTCGGCCAGTGGGCGCACCAGGCTGACGTGGCCTTTAGGCTGGATGGCACTTGGCGCGACCGGGGTTTCACCATCAAGGTAGGACTCATGGGAAATACGGCCCACGTGCCACAGTTGCAGGAAGATCTTGCCGCCCGCGCCGTGTACGGCCTTGGTCACGTTGGCCCAGCCGCGCACCTGGTCGTTGGACCAGATGCCCGGGGTATCCGGGTAACCCACGCCCATTGGCGTCACGGAGGTGGCTTCGCTGAGGATCAGTCCGGCGGAGGCACGTTGTACGTAGTACTCGGCCATCAGCGCATTCGGCACACGGCCGGCGTCGGCACGGCAGCGGGTCAGCGGCGCCATGATGATGCGGTTCGACAGTTCCAGGTCGCCCAGCTTGATGGGATCGAAAATAGTCGTCATGGGATAACACCCTTCTCTTTAGTTGATCAGTTGGTCGCGGGGGCCAGGTCGGCATCGCCGGTCTGACGGAAAGTAATCAGGGTCACCAGCAGGGCGAGCACCGCCAGTGCCGCAGCGGCCAGGGGCACGCTGGTCAGGCCGAAACCATGGGCAATCACGCTGCCGCCTACCCAGGCGCCGAGGGCGTTGCCGATGTTGAAGGCGCCGATGTTCAAGGTGGACACGAGGTTGGGCGCAGCCTTGCCGAAGGTCACCACGTTGATTTGCAGCGCCGGTACGGCGGCAAACGAGGCGGTGGCCCAGAGGAACAGGGTGATTTCAGTCGGGATCACGGCGACGCTGGTCCAGGTCAGTACCGTGGACACCACCGCCATGCTGATAAATACGCCGATCAGGGTGGCGGCCAGGCGTTTGTCGGCCAGCTTGCCGCCGATGATGTTGCCGACGGTCAGGCCCAGGCCGATCAGCAGCAGGGTCCAGGTCACGCCTTTGGGCGAAACACCGGTGACATCCCCCAGCAGCGGCGCGACGTAGGTAAAGAGGGTGAACATCGAGGCGGCGAACAGCGCAGTCATGCTCAGCGACAACCAGATCCCGGCACCCTTGAGGGCGGCCAGTTCGGCGCGCATGTCGAGTTTCTCCTCGTCACGCTTGGCCGGCAGGAAGCGGATCAGGCCGATCAATGCGATCACCCCAATCACCGTCACTGCCCAGAAGGTCGAGCGCCAGCCGGCTTCCTGGCCCAGCGCAGTGCCCAACGGCACGCCCAGCACGTTGGCCAGGGTCAAACCGGTGAACATCAATGCCACGGCTGAAGCACGCTTGTTGGCCGGTACCAGGTTGGCCGCAACCACCGAACCGATACCGAAGAAGGCACCGTGGCAGAGCGCCGTAACCACACGGGCAAACATCAGCACGTTGTAGTCACTGGCCAGTGCGCAGAGCAAGTTGCCGATGATGAAGATGCCCATCAACGCTACCAGGGCGGCCTTGCGTGGCAGCTTGGCGGTGGCCAGCGCCATGAACGGCGCACCGATGGCCACGCCCAGGGCGTAACCGGTCACCAGCCAGCCGGCGCCGGGAATCGATACACCGAGGTCGGTCGCCACATCGGGCAACAGCCCCATGATGACGAACTCGGTCGTACCGATGGCGAAGGCGCTTAAGGCCAGGATGAGTAGCGAGAGAGGCATTGTCGGGTCCTTGTTACAGCGGTGTGCTGAGTTCTTCGGTGAGCGCTTTGAGGAAGGCTTGGATCACCTCCTCATTGCGTTTGAAAAAGTGCCACTGGCCCGCCTTCTGGCTGCTGATCAGCCCCGCCCGTTGCAGGTTCGCCAGGTGCGCCGACACGGTGGACTGCGACAGGCCGCAGCGCTGGTCGATCTGCCCGGCGCAAATACCGTGCTCGTGGTTGTGGATCTGCTCGGGGAATTGCACTTTCGGGTCTTTCAGCCAGTTGAGGATGTCTCGCCGTACTGGGTGCGCCAGGGCTTTTATTATTTCGTCGAGGTCGATGGACATGGCAGTGATGCTCGGGTTTGTAAAACGTTATATCGCGATGAGGCGAACCTTAAATCGTTATATCCCGATATACCAATATGATTTTGGTCTTAAACCAGATTAAATCGGTATATCGGGTTATAACGATACGTTGACGGCAGTGCTAGACTGCGCGCCATGAATTATCTCGCACATCTGCACCTGGGCGGCCAACTTCCTGCTCAATTGCTCGGCAGCCTGTATGGCGACTTCGTTAAAGGTCGCCTGCAAGGCCAGTTCAGCCCGCAAATCGAGTCGGCGATTCAGTTGCACCGCTCAATCGATCGCTACACCGACAGCCACCCGCTGATAGGGGAGGCCCTGTCGCGCTTCACCCTCACCCGACGCCGCTACGCCGGGATCGTCCTCGATGTGTTTTTCGACCACTGCCTGGCGCGGGATTGGGCGTTGTATGCCGATCAACCGCTGGAGCGCTTTACCTCCCGGGTTTACCGGGTGCTCGCCGAAGAACCGGCGTTGCCGGGGCGGCTGGCGCAGATTGCGCCGTATATGGCGGCAGATGACTGGCTGGGTTCATACCGCGAGTTCGCGGTGATGGAACAGGTGTTGACGGGCATCGGCCGGCGCCTGACACGGCCCGAAGAACTGGGCCATGCCATGCAGGAATTGCGGGCGCTGTATGAGCCGTTGAGCGAGGATTTTCGGGTGTTTTACCCGCAGTTGCAGGTGTTTGCCGCGCAGCACATCTAGGCTGCGGCCAGAGTTCCGGCACGCCGCGGTTCTGCCGGCTGCACCACTTCACCAAACAACGCTTTCTGCACCGCCTGCTGCGCCTGGAACGCCAGTGCCGCACGTTCCTGCCCGGCGCAGGCAATCGGCTTGAGCAGATGGATTTCCACATCGCCCTGGTCATTGCCAAACAACCGCATCAGGTGCGAGAGCAAATCGTCATCGCCAATAAACGGTGCCAGCGGGTCGATATGGCCATCGCGCAGGTAACGAATCGCCACCGGTTGCAGCGACACATCGGCATCAATCGCACTGGCCAATAACCGCCCGTGGAATGTACGCAACGTTCGGCCATCGGTGGTGGTGCCTTCGGGGAACATCAACAGCGGGTGTTTTTGTTCCAGGTGGCGGGTCATCTGCTTGCGGATCAACTGGCTGTCACCCGAACCACGACGGATAAACAGGCTGCCGGCCTTGGCTGCCAACCAGCCCGCCACGGGCCAGGTACGCACCTCGGCCTTGGACAGGAACGACATCGGCGCCACCATCCCCAGCAACGGGATATCGGTCCATGACACGTGGTTGCTGACCCACAGCATCGACTGCTGCGGCAACTCACCGTGAACGGTCACGCGAAAGGGCAGGGCATTGGTCAGCCGTGCCATGAAAAAACGCGACCAGCGCTGCCGGCGCACCATCGAGTTGGCCACACCCAGTCGTTCAAATACCCCAAACACACTGGCCATGCTCAAACCCAGGGCCACCACCACCAGCACGCGGGCGATCCGCCCGTACACCCGAAGGCGGCTCATCACATGGCTGCCTTGAAGTGGCGGGCATAACGCGGGCACAGCTCGTCGCGCTTGAGCAGGATAAACACGTCGGCCACCTGGAAGTCCTCGTCCCAGCACGGCTCGCCGCAAATCTTCGCCCCCAGGCGCATATAGGCCTTGAGCAGGGGCGGCATTTCGGCGATCACGTTGGACGGCAGGTCCAATGCCGGCAGGGGCTTTTTCGGCTCGGCCCGCAGGTGTTCGTTGCACAGGTAGCGTTCGCGCAGGCGCTGCATGATCGCATGGGCCTGGATGCCGCCGTCGTGCATCGGGATGCTCGCGCAGCCCATCAGGTAGCTGTAGCCGCCCTGGTTGAGCACTTCGGCCAGTTCGCCCCATAACACCGCGATGGTGCCGCCGTTGCGGTAGGCCGGGTCGACGCAGGTGCGGCCGATCTCCAGGATCGGGCCTTTGAGGTGCAGCAGGCCGTGGAGGCTGAATTCTTCTTCGCTGTAGAAGCGGCCCAGGGTGCTGGCGGCCTGGTGGTCGAGCAAACGGGTGGTGGCGACGAGTCGACCGCTGTTCAAATCCCGCACGCCGATGTGGCTGCAGTGAACATCATAGTCATCCATGTCCAGGCCCAGTTCCGCGCCTTTCAGCTTGGCGTTGAATTCGCCGCTGAACACGTTGAACCGCAGGGCTTGGGCTTCCTGCAAAGCCTGGGCGCCGATCAGGCGTTCGGCTTGCAGGCGGCGTTCATTGCCGGTGTCGCTGATGCGGGCGATCTGAGTCATGGCGAGTCTCCGAGTGCCGGCCAGGGTTGCGGCCGGTCGACTTGTTTGTGCCAACTCAGGCTATGTACGGCCGGTGTCATCTCCATGAAGTTACGGTGACGCTTAGATGACAGGCGTCTGGGGCTGGTTTGGGGGGTTGTGTACATATCCGTTGTTGCGGTAACGGCCTCCTATGGTTTCGCTCTTACAGCGACTCACTTTGGAAAAGCCCCAAAGTAAGCAAAGGGCTCTGCCCCGCCTGTCGGCACCTCGCCTAGGCTCGGTGTTCCCTCACTCCGGCATTGCTCCGCGGGCCGCCGCGACGGGGCGTCCCTGCCCCGTCGCGGCTAAACCGGCGTCCTGCCGGTTTACCCGCTCCTCAATCCCTGCGTTCGGCCTCGGGCTTATTGGGGCAGTCAGATCAAGATCAAAAGCAAGAGCACAGCGGCCTACAGGCCGGCTTGAGTGGTAGAAGCCAAATCAAAAGCGAAAGCCAAAGCGAAAACCAAATCTGAAACTGCTGCGGCTCTGCTTTTCTGTGGGAGCTGGCTTGCCTGCGATGCAGACAACTCGGTCTTTCAGGTACACCGAGGCGATGCTATCGCAGGCAAGCCAGCTCCCACATTTGGACCGTGGCCGCTTTAGATTTTGATCTTGCCTTTGCTTCACACCACTCAAGCCGGCCTGTAGGCCGCTGTGCCCCCCGGTGTCAGGGTAGTTGTCGCGTCCACCGCTTTTTGAACACATTTCGGGGGCGGCAAGAGTATGGTCATGCCTTTCTACTCAGATGAACGTAAAGCCGCACTGCTGAAAATGATGCTTCCGCCCCTGAGCCTTTCAGCAGCGGAGGTCGCTCGCCGCGAAGGTTGCAGCGATATGTCTCTCCATTATTGGCGCAAACAAGCTGCTGCCAGAGGAACGCAATTGTCCGACGCTAAACAACCCGCCGAAAATTGGTCAGCCGAATCCAAACTGGCGGTCATCATAGAGACAGGTTCGCTGTCGGAACTGGAGATCGGTGAATATTGCCGAAGGAAAGGTATTTTTCCCGAGCAGATTACCGATTGGCGTAATGCGTTTATCGCCAGTAGCACCCAAAAACCAGCTGCGAAAACGGCGAGTTCAGGGCAGTCACGGGATGATAAAAAAAGGATCCGTGAGCTTGAGCGCGAACTACGCCGCAAGGATGCGGCGCTGGCCGAGACGGCGGCGTTACTGGTGCTGAGAAAAAGCTCAATGCCTACTGGGGGAGCGACGACGAGGACAACTGACCTTGTTGCCAGAACGGTATTTACTCGTTGGTTGGCTCAATGAAGCCATCCTGGCGGGCGCCCGCAGGGCGCCTGCTTGTCATGAGGTAGACCTTTCACTGAGGACACTGCAACGCTGGAATTTGCCGGAAGAAATCTTGGCGGATGGGCGCACGACGACGCTCAGGCGGATGCCGAACAACGCACTCAGTGAGCTTGAACGGCAAAGTATCGTGACGCTGTGCAACAGCAAAACCTATGCGCATCTGCCGCCGAGCCAAATCGTGCCACAGCTGGCTGACGAGGGGCGTTACATGGCCTCGGAGGCGACATTTTATCGCGTACTGCACGCGGCAGGTCAGCAGCAACATCGCTCGCGTGCCAAGCGGCCGCATCGTCATGAGGCGCCCACGACTTATGCGGCGACCGCCGCCAATCAAGTGTGGTCATGGGACATCACTTACTTGCCGTCACCGGTTCGCGGAAAGTTTTACTACCTCTATCTGATCGAGGATATCTACAGCCGGAAGGCGGTGGGTTGGGAAGTTTACGAAGCAGAAAGCGGTGAAAAAGCAGCCGCGTTGCTGCAACGAAGCGTGACTCAGGAAAAGTGCTGGCTCCAGCCGTTGGTGCTTCACTCGGACAACGGTGCGCCGATGAAATCGTTAACGCTACTAACCAAGATGTACGACTTGGGCATCACGCCGTCTCGCGGTAGACCACGGGTCAGTAACGACAACCCGTACTCGGAATCGTTGTTCAGAACGCTGAAATACTGCCCGCAGTGGCCGCAGGACGGGTTTTCCAGCCTGGATGAGGCGCGTATCTGGGTAAGGAATTTTATGACCTGGTACAACACCGTGCACCGTCATAGGCGGATCCGCTTCGTGACACCCGCTCAACGTCACGAAGGGAAAGACCGGGAAATCTTGGCTCGCCGAGAGGCGGTATACAGGCAAGCCAGAGAGAGAAGACCGGAAAGATGGTCAGGTGAGACACGCAACTGGAACCCTATCGGGACGGTGTATCTGAACCCTGAAAGGGAGCTGACAGTGGTAATAAAAGCCGCGTAGTACGACGGTGAACGCGACAACTACCTTGAAAAACGCCGGTAGGCCGCTGTGCTCTTGCTTTTGATCTTGATCTGGCTCTGACTGCCCCAATAAGCCCGAGGCCGAACGCAGGTGGTGCGGAGCGGGTAAACCGGCAGGACGCCGGTTTAGCCGCGCTGGGCCAAGGATGGCCCATCGCGGCGGCCCGCGGAGCAGCGCCGGAGTGAGGGAACACCGAGCCTTAGCG
>NZ_AHHC01000086.1:0-13423 GCF_000242655.1 Pseudomonas sp. PAMC 25886 | reverse complement strand
CCTATCCCCTGTGTGCCTTGGCAGTCTCAGCGCGGAGTAGTACCGGAGAGAGGGCACACCGAGCCTAGGCGAGGTGCCGAGTGGTGGGGCAAGAGCCTTTTGGTTACTTTTGGGCTCTTTTCAAAAGTGACCCGCTGTAAGAGCGGAACCCATCGACGCCATCACCCAAATAACGGATATACACCCCACCCCAGCAACAACCAGCCTACGCAGTCTTCCCGGTATGGTTATTCAGCGAAATAACCTTGGTCTTCCCAATCCGGTGACGATAAATCTCACGCAGGTACTTGATCGCCTTCTTCACGCAATCCCGCGACAACCGGATATCGTTGATCGACACAAACTTGTCCTTGTCGTTGATCAACTCACGGTATTTCTTCTCATACATCGGTTTGATCGCATACCAGTTGGTATCCAGAATCTTCGCCGGGTTCTCAAACTCATTGAGCAGCTCATCAATCCGGTCTTCATCAAAATCCTCATGGATGATGAAATCCAGAATCGAATTATCCAGCGTGTCATCAAACCGATACGGATTGCGCGCAAAGCAGCGCTTGATAAACGCCACGATCAACGTCAAAAAGTCATCCGACAAACACGGGCTCTTGGCGATCAACGTGGTCAGGGACAAGTTGGCCGACGCCCCGATCACCAGCGCATAACGCTTGAGGGTCGTGTTGGGAAACAGGCTGTTGAGGTGGGTCTTGAGCCGGTTCAGGTCCATGTAGGACAGCTTGTAGTCCTTGGGCAACGACACAATCGACACCACCGACGAGCAGTTCTTGAAGAAGTGCAGGTCATGCAGCGCCGCCGCGTCATACCCGGAATTCTTGTACTGCTCCAGGGATGCCTTGTAGCGCTTGGACTCAATCGGCAGCAGGCTGATGCCTTCGATCGCCTGGGTCACTTTGTTGAAGTGCGGCAGGTCAATGGAACGGAAAAACAGGTCGTCGATGTTCAGCCGCTGCGGCTCTTTTTCGAACACCTTGAACTTGTCGCTTGAAGGCGCCGGGGTTTCCGGCACCACCGATTCGGCGTAGGCAATCGCCACCGGGCCGGCCAGGCTCATGAACAGGTCGTTTGCATCCAGGCGGATGGTCTCGCCGATGTCGATCCCGGCCCGGCGGAAATAGTTCTGGTCGTAGTCGGTCGTCACCGCCTGGGCCGTCAGGATGTTGAAGATCTGCTGCGAGATGTACTGGTTGGCGTGCTTTTCCATGGCATTGACATCAATGTTCTGGATGTTGCCGTCATCGCTTTCCTCGGCGTAACGCATGATGTCGTTGGAGATCAGCATCATCGCGTTCCACGGCCGGATGCGGCCTTTCACGCTGGCTTCGCTGCTGTCTTCATTGTCGAAGTTGTACGAGAAGTCCCATTCTTCCGACAGGTATTTGCACAACAGGCGCCCGGCGTTGATGTGCAAGGCTTCGGACATTTCACTGCGGTGATCGGAGATGTTCGGCAGCACGCAAATGCCGCTGGTGAAGATCGGCTCGAACACGAAGGCGTGGCCGCTCTTACTGTCGTGCTCGTCGGCGGGCTTGGTGTCGAACGTCTTGTTCATGTACGAGTGCTGCTGGGCCAGGCCGAATTCCGAGGCCATGCCCGAGCCGGTCCCGCCGCCGGCGCTGAAGATCGAGAAGTACAGGCGCGACTGGTTGGCCTTGATGCCGCAGGAGTCGATCAGGTACGAATGGATCATCTTCCAGTCGGGGCTGGAAAAACGTTGGGTGTCTTTGTTGAGGATGATCTTGGCCAGGTACTGGCCGAGGATCGGCGCGTTACCGGCGCCACCGGCATGGACCTCCGAGAGGTCCATGATTTTCATTTTGCTGTAGTCCCGCAGGAAACCGCTTTTCTCACCCTTGCGCGAGAAGCGGATGCGCCCGGCAATGTCCTTGTCCAGGTCGCCCAGCATCACCAGCGGCTCGACCAGGAATACCGGCTTGGTGCCCTTGTTCGAACCCAGGCGCAAGTTGTTGCGAATCCACTGGGCCGGGCGGTAGCCCTTGTCGGTGGATTTATCTTCGTTGCTGAATTCGTTGAGGTAGAACTTGCGGGCGTTGTAGACCAGCTCAGCCACGTCCAGGGCAATGTTCGAACCGCAGCGGCCCAAGCCGATCAGGCACACCGAGGGGAATTCCTGCTCGTTGCGCAGTTCACCGTCGACTTCCAGGTGCGGTGCACGCGGGAACACCATGTCGCGCAGGCCGTCGAGGTTGTCGAGGATGCGGTCGGTGTTGGTCTCGGTGAAGTACAGGTACTGCTGGGTGGCCAGCGGGCGGGCGGTGCTCAATGACTTTGAACCTGAGGGTTTTTCCGCAGGAGTTGTCAGCAACACGTCGGATACCGCAGTGGCAGAGTTATTTTTAGAAGTCATTGTGCGCCATGTGCCTGGACGGATGGCTGAAGAGGTATCAAATAGCCATCACGGAATGGGAGATCGCGACTTTACAGTGCGTCCTGGTCCTGGGCGATAGGGTTTAACCCTAGGGTTTTAAGGGGAAATCCTGGCCGGACTCTGATGAATCGGCCGTTCGTCGGGGTTCTTTAATGAAATGATGGCGATTTGCCAAATTTTCGGCGTCAGCGAATTGGCCGAACGATGGCGGGTGGGCTCGCACGGCCCGAGGGCGGGTCTTTGGGTGCGGGTTCACCGCCGGTAATGCCCAGCAGGCTGAACATGTTGTGCGAATCAAGGCCGTTGATCACTGCGCTGATATCGCTCATCGGCACTGCAGCACTGAGCAAGTAACCCTGGACGAAATCACAGCCGTGTTTTTGCACCACTTCCAACTGTTGCAGGGTTTCCACGCCTTCGGTCACCACCTGCAGGTGCAGGGTGTGGGCCATGCCGATAATGGCCTGGACAATCTCTATGTCGGCGTTGGACTTGGGGATGTCCTGGATAAAGGAGCGGTCAATTTTCAAGGTGTTCAGCGGCAGGCGCTTGAGGTAGGCGAGGGACGAATAGCCGGTGCCGAAGTCGTCAATCGACAGCGAGACACCCAGCGCTCGGATTTGCCGCAGCAGCGCCAGGGTGCTGCTGATATTGCCCATCAGGGCGTTTTCGGTCACTTCCAGTTCCAGGCGATTGGCAGCGATGCCGCCGAAACGCAGGGCGTTTTCGATTTCATCGGCCAGCTCGTCGCGGGTCAGGTTCAGGGCCGAGCAATTGACCGCCATGATCAATTCAGTATGACCCTGCTCCGACAGCAAACTCAGGTCGTGACAGGCCTGGCGCAGTACCCAGTGATCCAGTTCGGCAATCAGCCCGTTATTTTCGGCAATGCCGATGAATCGGTCCGGGGTCAGCAGGCCGTGTTGCGGGTGCTGCCAGCGCACCAGGGCTTCAAGGCGCGTGATCTTGCCTTTTTTCAGGTCCAGGATCGGTTGGTAGAACAGCACCAGCTCGTTCTTGCCGCGCAGGGCGGCGCGCAGTTCTTCTTCCAGTTGCAGTTCCAGGAAGGCCCGGGTTTTCAGGTTGGAGCTGAAGAAGTTCAGGCTGTTGCGCCCGGCATCCTTGGACTGATACAGCGCCAGGTCGGCGGTTTTCAGCAATTCTTCGCTGGTTTTGCCGTCTTCGGGAAAGAGGCTGATGCCGATGCTGGTGGTCATTACCATGCGCCGGCCCGCCAGTTCGATGGGGTCTTTCATTTTCTGCATGATGCGCTGGGCCATGTGCCGCGCCTCATCGCGATGATGGATGCTGATCAGGATGCAGAACTCGTCACCGCCAAACCGCGCGACCACGTCGTCATGGCTGCGCACCGAGCTTTTGATATGGCCGGCCAGCACGGTCAGCAGTTCGTCACCGGCGTCATGGCCGAGGCTGTCGTTGATGCGCTTGAAGTGGTCGATATCCAGGAAGATCACCGCCAGCATGCCGTCGGTGGCGGTTTTTTCCGCGAGTTTCTCGGCGAAGATCTGGTTGAAACCACGGCGGTTGAGCAGGCTGGTCAAGGCGTCGTAATGCGCCACCTGTTGCAGGGACGCGCGGGCCTGGTCCAGCTCGGTGAGCAGGGCATTGACCCGGCGCAGGTCGGTTTCCTTGTGCTGCAGTTTCTTGTCGGCCAGGGCTGCGCTGATGCTGCTGCCGATCACCAGCAGGGCGATGACCGCCACCAGCAGGCCCAGTTGGATCGGGTTGTTGTCCACGGGCAGCGCCGAGGGCACGACATCCTCGGGCACCAGCAGTTGCAGGGCCGCCATGCCGGTGAAGTGCATGCTGATAATGCCGGCACCGAGCACCAGGCTGGCCGCGTACTTGAGCAATTGATGGAACATGCCGGTGCCGTTGCGCAGGTACAGCGACAGCAGCAGTGCCGCCAGGCTGGCGCCGATGGCAATCACCACCGAGGCCAGGAACAGCCCTGTCTGAAAGTACACGCTTGCTTCGGAGCGCATGGCCGACATGCCGACGTAGTGCATCAGCGCAATACCCAGGCCCATCCACACCGACGCCAGCACATATTGGTAAGCGCGCAGCTTTGGGTGACTGAGGGTTTGCATGGCGAACAGCGACGCGATCAGGGCGATCAGCAGCGAGGCGAACGTCATGATCAATTCGTAGTGGATTGCGATAGGCGCCTGGAAGGCCAGCATGCTGATGAAGTGGGTGGCCCAGATTCCGCCTGCCAGGCAGCCCGCGCCTACCCAGCGCCAGTGCCGTTGAGCCTTGAGGTTATCGACATGGCCGACACGCTCGGCCATGTCCAGGGTGCCAAAGCCCGCTGCACACGCCACCACGTAAGCCAGTAGCACCAGAAAGGGGTTATGACTGCAATTGAGTAATAAGTGCCCGCTGTCCGGAAGGTCGGTAAAAAAATGCAAACCAAGCCATTCCATAGCATGTCCCGTCATAAGTCTTTGCCTGACAATGCTCTGAGTATAGAGAGCCTGAGCGGGTTGCAAGGGCTGATGGCAGATTGCTTCTAATCATTTGGCGATGAATTTATAAACAACTAGAACTAAATGAATAGGGATGACAGCCAGGGTCGCCCGATGGAGTGACATCAGACTTACGAATCATTACAGACAATCCCCACGGGGCTGACTAGATTGCAGGTTCCGGGCTCAGGATGCGTCTGGCATCGCGGCTCACATAACAATAAAAGAGACGGACCCATGCAGAACTCGACCCAAGCGGCGAATGCCTGGCGCATTCTGTTCCTGCTGTTCCTGGCCAACCTGTTCAACTTTTTCGACCGCACCATTCCCGCGATCATCATCGAACCGATCCGCATGGAATGGCACCTCAGTGACTTCCAGCTCGGCATCATCGGCACCGCGTTTACCATTGTTTATGCGATTGCCGGACTGCCCCTCGGGCGCATGGCCGACACCGGCTCACGCAGCAAACTCATGGGCTGGGGCCTGGCGGCGTGGAGCGGCCTGACGGCCGTCAATGGTCTGGTGGGCAGCTTCTGGACGTTTTTGCTGGTGCGCATGGGCATCGGGATCGGCGAGGCCAGTTATGCGCCGGCGGCCAACTCGCTGATCGGCGACCTGTTTCCGGCCCATCGCCGGGCCCGGGCCATGGGGATCTTCATGCTGGGCCTGCCGTTGGGCCTGTTGCTGGCGTTCTTCACCATCGGTGCGATGGTCAAGGCGTTCGACAGCTGGCGCGCACCGTTCTTCATTGCCGCTGTGCCGGGGCTGATCCTCGCGGTCTTCATGTTCTACATCAAAGAACCCAAGCGCGGCGCGGCGGAAACCGTGCAAGTCTCCCAGGAGAAAGTCGACCGGCCGATTCGCCGGGTGCTGGCGGTGCCGACGTTCCTCTGGCTGGTGCTGGCCGGCTTGTGCTTCAACTTCGCCACCTACGCGTGCAACTCGTTCCTGGTGCCGATGCTGCAGCGCTATTTCCTGCTGCCGCTGCAGGATGCGGCAGTCGCCACGGGTGTTATCGTCGGTATTACCGGCCTGGTAGGCCTGACCCTGGGCGGCTGGATTGCCGACAAGATCCATCAACGCATCGCTAACGGCCGGCTGCTGTTTGCGGCGTGCAGCCTGATCATCTCCACCGTCACCACGGCTTGGGCGCTGCACGCGGGGCGGATCGAGATTGGTGTGTTTGTGGCGTTGTTCAGTGTGGGCTGGCTGTTTGCCTACAACTTCTACACCTGCGTGTACACGGCGATCCAGGACGTGGTTGAGCCGCGCCTGCGGGCGACGGCGATGGCATTATTCTTCGCCGGCTTGTATTTGCTGGGCGGTGGCATGGGGCCGATTGTGGTGGGTGGGTTGTCGGATCATTTTGCTCATTCGGCGATGTATGCGGCGGGTGCGGAGCAGATGACCGAGGCTTATAAAGCCATTGGATTGCACGATGCCATGTACCTGATTCCGGTGGCGCTGTTCCTGACCATGCTGTTTCTGTTCCAGGCGTCCCGCAGTTTTGTGCGTGATGCCAAGCGGATGAAGGATGGGTTGGGGGCGGTGGAGGTGCCGGCCAGGGCGGTGACTGCCTGAATACATAATCCCTGTGGCGAGGGGGCTTGTCCCCCGTTGGGCTGCGTAGCGGCCCAAAAGAGCGGGAGCGCTGCGCACTCCAACGGGGGACAAGCCCCCTCGCCACAGCGGTTACCGATACCCATAAAAAGGCCCGCATTGCGCGGGCCTTTTTGTTTGGCAGGGTAGGGCGGCGAGGTTAGCCCGCGACCAACACCCGAATCGCTTCCAGTCGCAGCGCCGCCTTGTCGAGCATGGCCAGGCCTTGCTCGCGCTGTTGGCGCAGGGCAACCAGTTCACTGTCACGTACGGTCGGGTTGACCGCTTGCAACGCGGTCAGGCGCGCCAGTTCTTCATCGGTATCCGCCGCCAGACGGCGCTTCGCCTCGGCCACACGCTCGGCATGACGCGGGGCGATCTTCTCTTCGCCGGCGTTGATCCGTGGCGTCAGTTGGTCGCGCTGGGCCTGCACAAACTTGTTGGCGCTGGCCCGTGGCACGCTTTCGAGCTGGTCGTTCAAGGTCAGGAACGAGACGCGGCCCGACAAGTCATTGCCGTTGGCATCCAGCAGGCAACGCAACGCGGCCGGTGGCAGGTAGCGGCCCAGTTGCAGCGAGCGCGGGGCAACCACTTCGCTGACGTAGAGCAGTTCCAGCAACACGGTGCCGGGCTTCAGCGCCTTGTTCTTGATCAATGCTACGGCGGTGTTGCCCATGGAACCGGACAGCACCAGGTCCATGCCGCCCTGCACCATTGGGTGTTCCCAGGTGATGAACTGCATGTCTTCGCGCGACAGCGCCTGGTTGCGATCGTAGGTGATGGTCACACCTTCGTCGTCGCCGAGGGGGAAGCTGGCGTCGAGCATTTTTTCGCTGGGCTTGAGGATCAGCGCGTTTTCCGAATGGTCTTCGCTGTCGATGCCGAAGGCGTCGAACAGGGTTTCCATGTAGATCGGCAGGGTGAACTGGTCGTCTTGCTCAAGGATGTCTTCCACCAGCGCATCACCTTCGCCCGCGCCGCCGGAGTTGAGCTCCAGCAGGCGGTCGCGGCCGGTGTGCAGCTCGGCTTCGAGGCGCTCGCGTTCGGTGCGGGCTTCGTCGATCAGCGCTTGCCACTCGCCGTCGTCGGCGTTTTCCAGCAGCGGCAGCAGGCGTGGGCCGAACTGATGCTGCAAGGCGTTGCCGGTCGGGCAAGTGTTGAGGAACGCGTTCAGCGCTTCGTGGTACCACTGGAACAGCCGCTCTTGCGGGCTGGTTTCGAGGTACGGCACGTGCAGTTCGATCACATGCTTCTGGCCGATCCGGTCCAGACGACCGATCCGCTGTTCCAGCAGGTCCGGGTGGGACGGCAGGTCGAACAGCACCAGGTGGTGGGAGAACTGGAAGTTGCGGCCTTCACTGCCGATTTCAGAGCAGATCAGTACCTGGGCGCCAAACTCTTCGTCAGCAAAGTACGCAGCAGCACGGTCACGCTCAAGGATGTTCATGCCTTCGTGGAACACTGTGGCCGGGATGCCGGAGCGCACGCGCAGGGCGTCTTCCAGGTCCATGGCGGTTTCAGCGTGGGCACAGATCACCAACACTTTGGTGCGCTTGAGCATCTTCAGCTGGTCGATCAGCCACTCGACGCGCGGGTCGAAACGCCACCAGCGTTGTTCTTCGTCCACGTCCGGCTGCGACTGGAAGCTGACTTCCGGGTACAGCTCGGCGTGTTCGCTCAGGGGCAGTTCGAGGTATTCGTCCGGGCATGGCAGCGGGTAGGCGTGCAGCTTGCGCTCCGGGAAGCCTTGCACCGCGGCGCGGGTGTTGCGGAACAGCACGCGGCCGGTGCCGTGGCGGTCCAGCAGTTCGCGCACCAGGCGGGCGCTGGCTTCGGCGTCGCCATCGTTGACGGCGGTCAGCAGGGCTTCGCCTTCGTTGCCGAGGAAACCCTGGATGGTCTTGTGGGCGGCGGGCGACAGGCGGCCCTTGTCCAGCAGCTCCTGAACGGCTTCGGCCACCGGGCGATAGTTTTCGCTCTCGGCGCGGAAGGCGTGCAGGTCGTGGAAACGGTTCGGGTCCAGCAGGCGCAGGCGCGCGAAGTGGCTGTCCTGGCCCAGTTGCTCAGGGGTTGCGGTGAGCAGCAGGACGCCGGGAATCACTTCGGCCAATTGTTCGACCAGCGAGTACTCGGGGCTGGCTTTCTCTTCGTGCCAGACCAGGTGGTGAGCTTCGTCGACTACCAGCAAATCCCAGCCGGCAGCGAACAGCGCGTCCTGGGCTTTCTCGTCGTCCACCAGCCATTCCAGGGCCACCAGCGCGAGCTGGGTGTCTTCGAACGGGTTGGCGGCATCGCTTTCGATAAAGCGTTCTTCGTCGAACAGCGCGACTTGCAGGTTGAAGCGGCGGCGCATTTCCACCAGCCATTGGTGCTGGAGGTTTTCCGGGACCAGGATCAGTACGCGGCTGGCGCGCCCCGACAGCAACTGGCGATGGATCACCAGGCCGGCTTCGATGGTCTTGCCCAGGCCCACTTCGTCCGCCAGCAGAACCCGTGGCGCGATACGGTCGGCGACTTCACGGGCGATGTGCAGTTGGTGCGCGATAGGTTGCGCACGCACGCCACCCAGGCCCCAGAGCGAGGACTGCAACTGGCGGCTGGTGTGTTCCAGGGTGTGGTAGCGCAGGGAGAACCAGGCCAGCGGGTCGATCTGGCCGGCGAACAGACGGTCGCTGGCCAGACGGAACTGAATGAAGTTCGAGAGTTGGGTTTCCGGCAGGGTGACCTGTTCGTTCTGCCCATTGAGGCCGTGGTAGACCAGCAGGCCGTCGACGTCGTCGACCTCTTGCACGGTCATTTTCCAGCCTTCGAAATGGGTGATGGTGTCACCCGGCGAGAATCTCACGCGAGTGAGGGGCGCATTCCGTAGCGCATACTGGCGGGTGTCGCCAGTGGCCGGATAGAGCACGGTCAACAAGCGGCCGTCCTGTGCCAGAACGGTGCCTAACCCCAGCTCTGCTTCGCTGTCACTAATCCAGCGTTGCCCCGGTTGATACTGCTGCGCCATGCTGCCTGACTCCCGCCGTGAAAAAGCCGACTATCTTAACGGAACAAGGGCCCCAGCCAAAGGACTCTGACAAAAACTACCAAGCTTTACGGGTGGTTCGGGCTGCAATCGACGGGTGGCAAGGCACTTGCGACTGACGACTGAGTCACAAC
Source organism: Pseudomonas sp. PAMC 25886 (assembly GCF_000242655.1). Classification (NCBI taxonomy): domain Bacteria; kingdom Pseudomonadati; phylum Pseudomonadota; class Gammaproteobacteria; order Pseudomonadales; family Pseudomonadaceae; genus Pseudomonas; species Pseudomonas sp. PAMC 25886. The sequence goes on along the minus strand of NZ_AHHC01000086.1, from coordinate 3,769 downwards.
TTGGCACACGCAGCCTCAAGTGGATGCCGCGCCAGCCGACAGCCTGCTGACAGGAGACTGATAATTATGATCCCACCCATGCTGCCCTTGAGTGTTGTGCCGGTCACGTCACAGCTCGATCCGGTGCGCCAGAAGCCGGATATCCCGCCCGTGGTGCCGGTTCAGCCAGGCTCCAACGAAAGCACCATCGACCTGCAAAAACGCGACCCCGAGGAAGCGGCACTGTTGCTGCGCGAAGAACAGCGTCGCCAGCAGGAACAGCAAAAGCGCCGCCGCGAAGCCGATGAAGATCCGCAGGAGCACCTGGCTGTGCCCGGTGACGAACTCAACGCCGACAACACCGTGCCGGTGGTGCCGCTGATCGAAGACGCGCCCCGGCAAGGTTTGTGGGTGGACGTCGAGGTTTAATCCTGCAGTTCCCGCAGGGCGGCGATCAGTTGCTCGATTTCTTGCACCGTATTGAGGTAGCTCACGGAAATTCGCGCCACGCTGTCCAGCTCGCGGGCCTGCATGTCCAGCGGGGTGTAGGGCACGCCGTTGGCACCGATGTTGATCCGCTTGAGTCCCAGGCGCCGCTTGAGCTCGAAGGCGTCCCAGCCGGCCAGGTTGAAGGCGATCAAGCCGGACTGGTTGCCCGCCGTTCCCAGATCATGCAAGGTGATCCCGTCGACCTGGCGCAGTGCTTCGCGGAGTGTGCTGCTTAGAAGCTGGACCGTCTGGCGGATTCGCTCAACCTCCAATCGATTGACCTCCAGCAACGCATTGCCCAGGCCTGCCAGCAGCGCGAATGACACTTCGCTGGTTTCAAAGCGCCGCGCGTCGTTGCGCAAGTCGAAACCCGCAGGGCTCCAGGGCGCAGAGAACACGTCGCGCTGGGCCGGGTTCAAGCGCTCCAGAAAATCCGGCCGTACATAGAGCAGGGCGGTCCCGCGCGGGCCCCGCAGATGTTTGCGCCCGGCGCCCTTGAGCACATCGCACCCCAGCGCTTGCACATCCACCGGCACCTGGCCGAGGGCTTGGCCGGCGTCGATGAAGTAGGCGATGCCGTGGCGCTTGGCCAACTGGCCGATGGCTTCGGCGGGGTTGATCAAGCCGCTGTTGGCGGGCAGCCAGGTCAGGTCGATCAACCGCACCCGGGCGTCGAGCATGGCTTCCAGGCCGGCCACGGACACGGCGCCGGTTTCATCGCAAGGGATCACCTCCACCCGCGCACCGGCTTGCACGGCTGTCTGCATGCTCGCCAGGTTGCCGCCCCATTCGTGGCGCCCCACCAGAATACGATCGCCCGGTTGCCACGGGCCCAGGGCCTGGAACGCCATGCTCCAGGCGGTGGAACCACTGCTGGCAAAGGCAATCGATGACACCGGCGCGTTGAGCAATTGCGCGGCGGCGCGACGGGCTTTTTCCGCCAGCAGCGCACCGTGTTCGCCCGCTTCCATCGGGCCGTCGCGGGCCTCACGTTGTAGTTGTTCAGTGATCGCGTCGAGCGTTCCCTGGCTGGGCAGGGACGCACCGGCGTGGTTGAAGTGGACGATGCCGGACTGGCAGCCCGGCGTTTCGTCCCGCAGCGCCCGGACTTGCGGCAGGGACAGCGCATTCACGGCTGCAGCTCGAAAATCGCGTCGATCTCCACGGCCACGCCGCCCGGCAAACTGGCGACGCCCACCGCCGTGCGAGCGTGGCGGCCTTTGTCGCCGAGGGCGTTGACCAGCAGGTTCGAGGCACCATTGGCCACCGCGCCCTGGCGCTGGAAATCGCCGCTGCTGGCGATAAACACGCCCAGCCGGATGATGCGCACCAGCCGCGACAGGTCATCGCCCAAGGCATCGCTCAACTGCGCCAGCAGCCCCAGCGCGGCAAGTTCGGCGGCCTTGGCGCCTTCGTCTTCGCTGATGGATTCGCCGAGCCGGCCAATGTACACAGGCTTGCCGTCCAGCAGCGGGATTTGGCCGGAGATGAACAGTTGGTTCTGGCTGATGACGTAATTGACGTAGTTGGCGATGGGCTGGCTAGGTGTCGGCAGGCTCAGGCCGAGGGCTTGTACGCGTTGCGAGAGGGACTGGCTCATGGTGAATCCTCATGGGAAGAGTCTTCAGCATGGGCGGCGTGGTGTTGGCCGACAAACGGATAGATCTCACTCGACGTATCGAAATAACTCATGCATCGGCGCAGATTTCCCGCAGCCATTCACTGAAGCAGGCGGCCGCTTCGCGGGTATCGCCTTGCGGGGCGATCAGCCAGTAGCCGATCTCGCTGTGGTAGGGCGGCCAGTCGAAGGCCTCCACCAACGTGCCGTCCTTCAGCCTGCGCTCGATCAAGCGGTGGCGGCCCATGGCGATGCCCTGGCCGGCGACGGCGGCTTCGACCACGATGTTGTAGTCGTGCAGCAGCGCCTTGGGGTAGTGCTCCACATCCACTTGGTAATGCCGGGACCAGTCGGTCCACTCGAAAGGACGGTGCGAGGTGGCCATCAACAGCGGGCCGTTGGCCAGTTGGCTGGCCTTGAATGCCGGGCTGCACACCGGTGACAGGGTTTCACTCATCAGGCGAGTGGCCTGCACATCGTCCCAATCGCCCTTGCCGTAGCGAATCGCCAGGTCGACCTCGGCGGCGGCGACGTCAGCCAGTTGAATCGCCGGCACCAACTCCACCTGGATGTGCGGGTAGCGGCTGAGAAACCCGGCCAGGCGCGGTGCCAGCCACAAGGTGGCGAACGAGGCGAGCAGGCCGATTCGCAGCACGGTGCTGGCGGGCGGTGTTTGTTGCTGGCGGGTCGCGGCGGCGATGGCGTCGAGGGCGGGGCGGATCTGGTCGTAGTAGTGTTGGCCGTCTTCGGTCAGATCAATGGCGCGGGTGCGTCGGATAAAGAGTGGCTTGCCCAGGTGTTGTTCGAGCTTTTGCACTTGATGGCTGAGGGCGCTCTGGGTCACCGACAGCTCGGCGGCGGCCTTGATAAAACTCAAATGCCGGGCCACGGCCTCAAAGGCGCGCAGGGCCAGAAGTGGGGGAAGGTCCTTGTGCAGTGCCACGTCGAACGCTCTGTGTGAGGGTTGGGATGGGGGGATTTTGCGGGCAAATGCGCGGGATGACATCGATTTTGTTTACGCGGGATCGGCGCAGGACGCATTATTGAGGCATCCAAGCCATTACGTAAGCCAAGCCATGAGTGACGATGACAAGCTGATTGACCTGAATGCCGAGCGGGCCAAACGGGTGCATGACCTGAATGACAAACGACTGAATGAAGTGCGCCAGGCGTTTGAGCAAGCGATGCCGTTGGGCAAAGGCAAAGGTAAGAAAAAGCCGAAAAACAAACCGAAAAAGCGTTGATATAGCCTGCATCACTTGATGCAGGTCAGTTATTTCCCTTCTTTACGCCCCGTCGCGGGCGACATTGATCCTCGTCAATTTCTTCTTTCGTCTTCTTGGTTAACTTAGCCCTATCGCAACAGGGCAAGTGCAGGAGGCCGGTCATGTTTTTCGATAATGTGGTATTTGCCGGAGTGCTGACGGTTGGCCTCATGGTGATGTTCTTTGTTGGGTTTGGAATTTTTATCTGGAAAGACGCTAACAAGCGTAAGAAGCCTTAGGTCTTTTCGGGATACATGAGCACGCAAGGCATTTTGGGCGACTTCGGTCGCCTTTTTTTTGTTTTGTTTTTATTGGGGTGAGTACATATCCGTTGCTGCGGTAATGGCTGCCTAGGGTTTCGCTCTTACAGCGACTCACTTTGGAAAAGCCCCAAAGTAAGCAAAAGGCTCTGGCCCGC
>NZ_AHHC01000087.1:0-221 GCF_000242655.1 Pseudomonas sp. PAMC 25886 | reverse complement strand
TACACCGAGGCGATGCCATCGCAGGCAAGCCAGCTCCCACATTTGACCGTGCCCGCTTTAGATTTTGATTTTGCCTTTGTTTCACACCACTCAAGCCGGGCTGTAGGCCGCTGTGCTGTTGATCTGCTGTTGATCTTGATCTTAGGCGCCCCGTTAAACCACGCTGGCCGAACGCAGGTAGTACGGAGCGGGTAAACCGGCAGGACGCCGGTTTAGCCGCG
>NZ_AHHC01000088.1:0-26328 GCF_000242655.1 Pseudomonas sp. PAMC 25886 | reverse complement strand
TCCCGCTGGAGTGCGCAGCGCTCCCGCTTTTTTTGGGGCCGCTACGCAGCCCAGCGGGAGCAAGCTCCCTCGCCACAGCAAGCCCCTCGCCACAGGGTATGGGGTGCCCTAGAACATCGGCCGTGCCGAAGCAATCGCCACCAGCACCAACCCCACCATCAAGTTAATCCCCACCAACCGGCGAATCTGCCCCAGCGCCGCCGCCCCGGCCGGCCAATCCTCAGCCGCCACGGCCGTGCGCAACTCAGGCAACTTCAACGCCTGGATCCGGATAAACAGCGCCGTCATCACCACATACAACCCCATCATGACCTGCACATAACGCGGCGCGGTCTCAAACCCGCTGAAGCGCAGTTGCAGCAGGCCGACACCGCTGATCGGCAATACCAGCACCGCGACCCAGACCCACACAAAAAAACGTTGAAACACATTCACCCAGAGTTTCAGCCGGGCAGGCCCGTCCAGCGCGGCCATGGCGGCGGGGCGCAGGATCATCCAGGCGAAAAACATACCGCCGACCCAGATCAGGGCGGCCAGTACATGCAGGGTATAAGCGAGGCTAAACACGGTCATTGGGGTACTCCGTTCTGCGCAGGATTAATTAGCGGGGTATGATAGCGGCCGATCCGAACCACTGAAAATTTATCCAGCGTTTTTTGCGCCCGACTATCCATGATCAGCACTGAACTCAAAACCACGATCCAGGGCGCCTACTCGCGTTTTCTCGAAGCCAAGAGCTTGAAACCGCGGTATGGCCAGCGCCTGATGATCGCCGAAGTGGCCAAGGTCCTCGGAGATATCGACACCGACGACGAAGGCCGGCGCAGTGGCGACCCTGCGGTGGTGGCCGTCGAGGCCGGCACCGGTACCGGGAAAACCGTGGCCTACAGCCTGGCGGCGATCCCTACTGCCAAGGCCGCCGGCAAGCGCCTGGTGATTGCCACCGCCACCGTCGCCCTGCAAGAGCAGATCGTCTACAAAGACCTGCCCGACCTGATGCGCAACAGTGGCCTGAATTTCACCTTCGCCCTGGCCAAGGGCCGTGGGCGCTACATGTGCCTGTCCAAGCTCGACGTGCTGTTGCAGGAAGGCCACGCGCAAACCGCCACGGCGTCGCTGTTCGAAGAAGAAGGCTTCAAGATCGAAGTCGATGAGGTCAGTCAGAAGCTGTTTACCAGCATGATCGAGAAACTGGCGGGCAATAAATGGGACGGCGACCGCGACAGCTGGCCCAATGCTCTGGAAGACGCCGACTGGGCGCGCCTGACCACCGATCACAGCCAGTGCACCAACCGTCATTGCCCCAACTTCGGCCAGTGCGCCTTCTACAAGGCCCGGGAAGGCATGGGCAAGGTCGACGTTATTGTCACCAACCATGACATGGTCCTCGCCGACCTGGCCCTGGGCGGCGGTGCGGTCTTGCCCGACCCCCGCGACACCCTTTACGTATTCGACGAAGGCCATCACCTGCCTGACAAGGCCATCGGCCACTTCGCCCACTACACGCGGCTGCGTTCCACCGCCGACTGGCTGGAAACTACCGCCAAGAACCTCACCAAGTTGCTTGCCCAGCACCCGCTGCCGGGCGACCTGGGCAAGTTGATCGAGCAGGTGCCGGAGCTGGCGCGGGAGATCAAGACCCAGCAGCAATTCATGTTCAGTGCCTGCGAGCAGGTGGCAGACTTCAAGCCCGGCGAAGACGTGGAAGGCCGCGAGCGGCCGCGTCATCGTTTCGTCGGCGGGCTGATTCCCGAGCACATGCGCGAGATGGGCATTGAGCTGAAGAAGGGCTTTTCGCGCCTGACCGACCTGTTCACCCGTCTCACCGATTTGCTCAAGGAAGGCATGGACGGCGAGGTCAACATCGGCATCGCCAGCAACCAGGCCGAAGAATGGTACCCGCTGTTTGGCAGCCTGTTGTCCCGGTCCCAGGGCAACTGGGAGCTGTGGACGGCCTTTACCGTCGAAGACCCGGAAGACAACCCGCCCATGGCCCGCTGGCTGACCTTGTCGGAAAGCGGTGCATTGTTTGATATCGAGGTCAACGCCAGCCCGATCCTGGCGGCGGAAATGCTTCGACGCAACCTGTGGAACGTGGCCTACGGCGCCCTGGTCACCTCGGCTACGCTGACCGCCCTGGGCACCTTCGACCGCTTCCGCATGCGCGCCGGGCTGCCGAAAAAGGCCGTCACCGCCGTGGTGCCGAGCCCGTTCCATCACGCCGACGCCGGTGTGCTGCGGGTGCCGGACCTCAAGGCCGACCCGCGTGATGCGCCGGCCCACACGGCGGCGATCATTCGCGACCTGCCGTCGCTGGTGGAAGGCTCCCGGGGCACGCTGGTGCTGTTCTCGTCCCGCAAACAGATGCAGGACGTGTTCGACGGCCTCGACCGTGACTGGCGCAAGCAGGTGTTTATCCAGGGCAACCTGTCGAAACAGGAAACCCTGAACAAGCACAAGGCGCGGGTGGATGGCGGCGACTCCAGCGTGCTGTTCGGCCTGGCCAGTTTCGCCGAGGGCGTGGATTTGCCGGGCGCCTACTGTGAGCACGTGGTGATCGCCAAGATCCCGTTCTCGGTGCCGGATGATCCGGTGGAGGCCGCGCTGGCCGAGTGGATCGAGGCCCGGGGCGGCAATCCGTTCATGGAAATCTCGGTGCCGGACGCTTCCCTGAAGCTGGTCCAGGCCTGCGGGCGCCTGCTGCGTACCGAAGAAGATCGCGGCACCATCACCTTGCTTGACCGGCGCCTGGTCACCCAGCGCTACGGCAAAGCTATCCTGAATGCTTTGCCGCCGTTCCGGCGGGAAATTTCATAAGCCACCGTGGGCGAAATCGCCCACTTCGTGGTCTATCTCACCATTGCTTCACGTCATCAGGCCAGTCATCGGCCGTTTGGGAGAACCTTGTTCACATGATTCGCACGCTGCCCGCTGTTTTTGCCTTGTTGTTTGCCGCGCCCTTGCTGGCTGCGCCTGCGGGGCAACAAACGTTGTTCAACTTTGTACGGCCCGCTGATGTGGTCAAGGTAGCGACCCAGGACGCCAGCCTGCCGCAATACAACGCCGAACAAACCCCTGAAGGCGAAGTGCTGCGCCGTATTACCTTCAACCCGGCGGCCGAACCGAGCCTGGTGCTCAGCCCGCAGACCGGTGCCTGGGACTGGTCGCAATCCGGCGCCATGAGCTTGCGCATTCAGAGTGCGATGGATTGGGCGTTGACCCTGTACGTCAAGGTGCAGAGCAATGACGGCCGGGCGCTGTTCAGCCGTATCGACCTGCCCGCCGGCCCGGCGCAGACACTGCTGATTCCGCTGCAAGCCAACTCGCCGCTGAGCCAGGGCATGAAGGCCGGCCCGCCCATGCCGGTCACCGTCGATGGCCAGCGCGTATTGCTGGCCAGCAGTGAAGGGGAGATCGACCGCAGCCAGGTCGTGTCGGTAACCCTGTCAATGATCAAGCCCAATGTCGCCCAAAGCATTTTGTTGGAGCGCTTCGGCGTGCAGGACATCGAGCCGGTGCTCAAGGCCACCTACAGCGATCTGGTGGATGCCTACGGGCAGTCCACCCGCGCCAGATGGCCGGAGAAAGTCAGCAGTGACGACCAGTTGAGGGCCGCCGCGGTCAAGGAACAGCAACAGCTCAAGGGCTGGCTGGCCGAGCGTGACAAAGCCTCCCTGGACAAATTCGGCGGCTGGAACAAAGGCCCGGCCTTCGATGCCAGCGGCTTCTTCCGCACCGAGAAGCGCGACGGGCGCTGGTACCTGGTGACGCCGGAAGGCCATCCGTTCTACTCCCTGGGCGTCAACACCGTGGCCCCGGACAACAGCCAGACCTACGTGGCAGGCCGCGAATGGATGTTTGCCGCGTTGCCCAAGGCCGGTGAGCCGTTTGATAAGTACTACGGCAGCGGTGATAACCGTGGCGGCAATGGTGCCGATCAGGGCCGCAGCTTTAATGTCGGCCGCTGGTACGATTTTTACGGCGCCAACCTGCAGCGCACGTTTGCCCAGCCCTGTGTGCCCCCGGCGCCTTGCGCCCCGGAAGGCTTCGACCAGAAACGTTGGGTGACCCATGCCCTGGATCGCCTGCAAGCCTGGGGTTTCAACACCGTGGGCAACTGGAGTGCGCCGCAGTTGGCGACCGCTGACCGCGTGCCTTACACCTTGCCGCTGTCGATTGTTGGCGACTACGCGAGCATCAGCACCGGCACCGATTGGTGGGGCGGCATGCCCGACCCGTTCGACCCGCGTTTCGCCATGGCCACCGAGCGTGCGGTGGCGATTGCCGCCCGTGACCATCGCGATGACCCGTGGCTGATCGGTTTCTTTGCCGACAACGAACTGGCCTGGGCCGGTCCCGGTGATGATCCGAAGTCCCGCTACGCCTTGGCCTATGGCACGTTGCGCATGACCACCGACGTTCCGGCCAAGCGCGCGTTTCTCAAGCAGTTGCGGGACAAGTACCGCAACCAGGCCGGCCTGTCGAAGGCCTGGGGCATTGACCTGCCTGCCTGGGAGCTGATGGAAGACCCGGGCTTTGTGCCGCCCATGCCGAACCCCGAACACCCGGAAATCGAAGCAGACTTCAAATACTTCCAGAAGACCTTCGCCGATGCCTACTTCAAGACCATCTCCGACTCGCTGAAATGGCATGCGCCCAACCAGCTGTTGCTGGGTGGCCGTTACGCTGTCAGCACACCGGAGGCGGTGGCGTCTTGCGCGCAATATTGCGACGTGCTGAGTTTCAACATGTACACCCTCAAGCCCCAGGATGGCTACGACTTCGCGGCGCTGCGGGCGTTGGACAAGCCGGTGCTGATCACCGAATTCAACTTCGGCTCGGCGGACCGTGGTCCGTTCTGGGGCGGTGTGACGCAGTTGGCCAGGGAAGAGGATCGCGGGGCTGCCTACGCCAACTTTCTCAAGCAGGCCATGGCCGAGCCATCGATCGTGGGCGTGCATTGGTTCCAGTACCTCGACCAGCCGGTAACCGGTCGTCTGCTGGAGGGCGAAAACGGCCACTTCGGCCTGGTGGGCATCACCGATGTGCCGTTTCAGGGCTTCGTTGACAGTGTTCGTAAAAGTAACCTGGCGGCCGTCGACCAGTTGGGCAAGGAGGCCGAAAAGGCCAAGGCGGCCAGCGTGGTCCATACCGGAGAAGGCGGTAAACCGGGGCATGACGCCAATGCGGCAGGGCCGGGTGCAGGGCGCTCCGGCGGGCATTCGGGCAAGGGCCATTGATCGGTCCTGATCGACGAGTGCGGGTTCACAAATCACTCAATGGCTGGAACAATGTCGGCCACTTTTTGCGGTACTTTTCCGAGGGGGCTTAGGTGCAGATTCAGGGTCATTACGAGCTTCAATTCGAAGCGGTGCGTGAAGCCTTCGCCGCGCTGTTCGACGACCCTCAGGAGCGCGGCGCCGCGCTGTGCATCCAGATCGGCGGCGAAACCGTCGTCGACCTGTGGGCCGGTACCGCCGACAAGGACGGTGCCGAGGCCTGGCACAGCGATACCATCGCCAACCTGTTCTCCTGCACCAAGACCTTTACAGCCGTCACGGCGCTGCAACTGGTGGCCGAAGGCAAGCTGCAGCTGGATGCGCCGGTCGCCAGATATTGGCCGGAGTTCGCGGCAGCCGGCAAAGAAGCCATCACCCTGCGCCATCTGCTCTGCCACCAGGCCGGGCTGCCTGCCCTGCGTGAAACACTGCCCGCCGAGGCGCTGTACGACTGGCAGATGATGGTCGACGCCCTGGCGGCCGAAGCGCCGTGGTGGAAGCTCGGGGAAGGCCATGGCTACGCGGCGATTACCTACGGCTGGCTGGTGGGCGAATTGCTTCGTCGCGCCGACGGTCGTGGCCCGGGCGAGTCGATCGTGGCTCGGGTGGCGTGGCCATTGGGTCTGGACTTTCACGTGGGTCTGGCCGATGAAGAGTTTTATCGAGTTGCCCATATAGCCCGGGGCAAGGGCAATGTAGGCGATGAGGCGGCACAACGTTTACTTCAAGTAACGATGCGCGAGCCGACGGCGATGACTACCCGTGCATTTACCAATCCACCGTCTATTCTGACCAGCACTAATAAACCCGAATGGCGGCGTATGCAGCAGCCAGCGGCAAATGGTCACGGTAATGCGCGAAGTCTGGCAGGTTTTTATAGTGGGCTGCTCGACGGTAGTTTGCTGGAAGCCGATATGCTTGAAGAGTTGACCCGCGAACACAGTATTGGCCCGGATAAAACCTTATTGACACAAACCCGCTTTGGCCTGGGCTGCATGTTGGATCAACCGCACGTGCCAAACGCCACGTTCGGCCTTGGCCCACGGGCCTTTGGGCATCCTGGGGCCGGTGGTTCGGTGGGATTTGCCGACCCGGAACATGATGTAGCCTTTGGTTTTGTGACCAATACATTGGGGCCTTATGTACTTATGGACCCGCGGGCGCAAAAGTTGGTAAGAATATTGGCCGGTTGTCTGTAAATAGCTTGCTGTCTTGCGTTTTTTTGTTACAAAGACACCTACAAAAAGACGCTAGGCGAAATGTTGTAACTTTAATGTTCCAGAAGCGTCTGTTTAACGGGTCATTCAGGCCCCTGATTTTTTCTCATTTTGTGGATATCTCATGTTATCGAACAAGTCCTTGGCACTGGCGCTATGCCTCACTATTACTGGCTGTGCACAAACCCCACAAAATGATGCCGAAGGTGGGCATTGGTGGTCATTTGGCTCCGATAAGGCTGCTACCAAGGACGCAGTGAGCCAAGCCGACACCAAACCGGATGCCAAACCTGCCGTTGCTGCCAAGGCGCCTGCGCCGGTAGCACCTGCCGCTGCAGCACCTGCTCAGGCCCCGGCCCCGGTTGCCAAGGCGGATACCGGCTCCAGCTGGTGGCCGTTCTCGTCGAAAGCCGACGATGCCAAGGCTGACCTGAAAGCCGACCTCAAGGCGGCAACGCCTGCTTCCGGCGCACCGGCTGCCGCACCGGCTGCTGCACCTGCCGTTGCCAAGACAGATACCGATACCAAGTGGTGGTGGCCGTTTGAAAGCAAGCCAAAGCCATTGGCCAAGGTCGACGTCGCCAACATCCCGATGCCTGATCCAAAAATCACCCAGGCCTGGCTGGACGATTACGAGCCGCGCCTGCGCCTCGCGATCAAGGACAGCAACCTGCAACTGGAACGTCGCGACAACGTATTGGTGGTGATTGCCCCGGTCGACGGTTCCTACAACCCGAAACGCCCGGCGATGTTGCTGCCGGTAACCCTGGGTCCATTCACCCGCGTTGCCAAGGCGGTTGAAGGCGATCCGAAGACTGCCGTACTGGTGCTGGGCCACGTCGATACCTCGGGCGCCGAGCCGGTGAGCCAGGCCCTGACCAAGGAGCGTGCGCAGTCCATCGCCTCGATCTTCAGCCTCAGCGGCCTGAAGCAGGACCGCCTGATGCTGCGTGGCATGGGCGACCTGATGCCACGTGCCGCCAACGACAGCACCCAGGGCCGGGCCCTGAACCGTCGCATGGAAATCATGTTCACCCAGCGCACCACCATGCTGGCCCTGCTGAGCAAGTACAACTCGGCTAACCCGCCGAAGGCTGAAATGGTGGCCGTGCAGGACGTTCCTGCTCCAGCAGTTGCTCCGGTCAAAAAAGCCGCGCCGGCGAAAAAACCGGTCGCCAAGAAAGCCGCTGCCAAGCCAGCGGCCAAAAAGGCCCCGGCCAAGCCAGCTGCTAAAAAGCCAGCACCGGCCAAGGCCGCTGCTCCAGCCGCTTCGAACGACCAGGCAAAAAACTGATTATTTGAGCAAGAAGGATAAAGCCGCATGACCCAGGCACTGGCCGATATGCGCCGTGACTACACACGGGACGGTTTGAGCGAGGCCCAGGCCCCGGACGAACCGTTTGCCTTGTTCCACCAGTGGTTCAGCGATGCGGTGAAAACCGAACAGCCGCCGGTGGAGGCCAATGCCATGACCCTGGCAACGGTCGACCAGGACGGTCGCCCCCATTGCCGGGTCCTGCTGCTCAAGGGTTTGGATGCACAGGGCTTTACCTTCTTCACCAACTATCAGAGCGCCAAGGGCGAACAGCTCGCGGTGCGCCCGTTTGCCGCCATGACCTTCTTCTGGCCGACCCTGGAGCGCCAGGTGCGTATCGAAGGCCGGGTGGTCAAGGTCACGCCTGAGGAATCGGACGCTTACTTCCAGGTCCGCCCCCTGGGCAGCCGCCTGGGCGCCTGGGCTTCACCGCAGAGCCGGGTGATCCGGGACCGCGAAGAGTTGCAGGACCTGCTCAAGGCCACTGAGCAACGTTTCAGTGATACCCAGCCCGACTGCCCCGAGCATTGGGGCGGATATCGCCTGCTGCCGGAGCGCATCGAGTTCTGGCAAGGCCGCGCGAGTCGTTTGCACGACCGCTTGAACTACCGCTTGCAGGGTGCCGACTGGTCCCGTGAGCGGCTGGCGCCCTGAGCCCACCTTTCGTCACCTCGCCTGAATGCAGTGCTGCACGCCGGAGTCTCTAGTCAGAGGCTTTGGAGGTGTAACGCTGCGCCGCGTTTTCAGCCATTCGCTACAATGATGAAACAGTCCATGAAGATCCCGATAGCGGTGAGGTTTATACCGTTCGTCGAGTTTTTCGGTACAGGCAGACTGTACTAAGGCTGAATGAAAACAATTTTCTGCCCGGCATGGCGTGACAGGCAGCAAGCCGCAGCGGTTTAATGATTACCTGTCCTTTGGAGTTGATGCTATGCGTAAGTCTGTTTTACTGGTTGCCTGCTTTACCACCTTGTCGTTGCTGCTGGGTGGCTGCGCCTCGAGTCTGACCGGCGACTCGTACTCCCGTGACGAAGCACGTCGCGTGCAAACTGTTCGCATGGGCACCATCGAATCCCTGCGTCCGGTGAAAATCGAAGGCACCAAGACCCCAATCGGCGGCGTGGCTGGCGCAGTGGTTGGTGGTGTTGGCGGCAGCGCAATCGGTGGTGGCCGTGGCAGCATCGTCACCGGCGTGATCGGTGCCGTTGCCGGTGGCTTGCTGGGTTCTGCTGCAGAAGAGGGCCTGACCCGTACCCAAGGCGTTGAAGTCACCGTTCGTGAAGACGACGGCAGCATGCGCGCCTACGTCCAGGCCGTTGACCCGAACGAAGTCTTCCGCATCGGTGACCGCGTTCGCATCATGACTGTGAACGGGACCAGCCGAGTTACTCGTTAAGAGTAAGGTCGCAGGAACAGAAAAACCCCAACCGGGTGACCGGTTGGGGTTTTTTGTTGGGCGTATGTCTTGCCAGATCAGGTGAACATCTGGATATCGTCAAGCGTGTCTTGGACGGCACCACTCAGAAACGGTGATTTTGTTTTTGCTTGTTGCAGTGCTGGCGAAATTTTCGCCATGTCCAGCTCACCGAAGCGCCGCGCGATGTGGCCTATCGCAATGATGGCAGCTGACGCGATGTTCTCGTCATCATTGCTCACATACCGGAGGCAGGTTTCTTGTGCCCAGGTAGCATCTGTCTCGTTGAGGCCGATGGATATTATTGCTTCTGTGACCTTGCTTAGGTCGTTGGTGGCTAGAAGGCTTATAGCTTCATCGTGGCTCAAAGACGGGTCGTGATAACGCATACTCATTTTTCAGCTCCTAGAATTTTTCCTTTTCGATCTGTTTTGTTCGCTTTTATTAAAGCGTTTTTCATCTCTTGTCTTAACTCACTCCACCGCCTCACATGACCGTGGTAAAGACCTTCTGAGGTGCGATCAATCACCACAAACTCGTTTGTGTGTGGGTCAATACCTATTCGTCTACGTGAATTTGGCGGATTCAGCTCCACTGAGTTGTTAAGAGCATCTAAGCCGTTAGTCGGCTTTTTGCTTTTGACAGAGCTATCTTTTTTTCCGTGATAGGGGGCGTCCTCATACTTCAGGCTTACAACGATATACAGAGGCCGAACCCCCGAGTCCGCCGGAAACACCAGAATGAAATCCCTGTATTCCGGCGGGTATATCGGGTCAACGATGATGCTGGCGGCCTTCTCGGTCGGCGGATACACCCAGATTTGCGGTGCCTGCGGCGCAGCTTCCAAAGCAGGGATACCAAGTGTGCCAGCCGGATCGATGACAGGCGTCCAGATCAGCTCAATCCCGTCGCCCAAGTCCGCGACCTGATGTGTGCCTCGCAGCCCAAACTGCACGACATCGATCATTTCCCAGTCGCGATTTTTCCCTGTGTAGAAGGCGTATCCCTTGAGGGTGCCGTTAGCTAATTGCTCGACGTGCAGGCGAACTCGTGTTCGCGCGCGTGGCATTGAGCGCAGTTGACGGTCGCTGTAGAGCGCGCTGTCGCCCAAGCTGGAGGGCCAGATAAGTGCTGCAACCCCAAGCATCAGGCCAGCGGCGACTGTTCCAGCACCGGCTGCGACGCTTGATGCTCCGCCTATCGCGGAACCGCCCAATGCCAATGTGCCGAGCCCTGCCGGGAGTGCGCTGCCGCTGATCTTCTTGAGCGGCAGCAGCCCCTCACTGTCCGTTTCACGGCCACCGAGCAGCACGTGCTCGCCATAGTCCCCTATGCGATCCAGCGGTATGTAGCCGGACGGATTGTTGTAGTCGATGAGGGCGTCGGGCAGGTTGCAGGACTTGGCGAACACGCATCCAACCCTGGGCAGTGGCGTTGGCGGCGACTCCACTTTGCGTCTGGCCTCGTAGGCCTCCTGTCGGGCAAGCATGGCTTCGTAGGCTCGCTGCCTGGCCTCTCGATCAGCCAACTCGCGCTCGTTCATGTTCTCGAGCTTTCGGTAGCCCCCCGTGCCGGTCCCGTAGCATCGCCAGACCTGGGGTATGTCCTTGTTGTTTGCCATCGTGCCCTCCTGGCGTGTTGCATAACGACGTCCGACGGTGGAGCCGGGAGCACGACGTTATGGCAAGCAGCGGAGGGTGGATGTAGGACGGTTCTGTGAGAGGGCGCCGAATGGGCCTAGAGGAGGTTGGAGCCGGCAAGCCGGCTCCAAAAGCGGTTACGCCTGAACGAGTACCTGCTTGCGACTGGCCATCGCCGTCACTGCATACCCGATCAACGCCGCCAAGATCGAGCCGGTCAGGATGCCCATCCGGTCCATGCCGGCGTATTCACTGCTGCCCGGTACAAACGCCAGGGAGCCGACAAACAGGCTCATGGTGAAGCCGATGCCGCACAGGATCGCGACGCCCAACACCTGGCCCCAGTTGGCACCGGCGGGCAGCGCTGCAACGCCGGTCTTGACCATGACCCAGGCGAAACCCATCACGCCAACGGTCTTGCCCAGCAGCAGGCCGGCGGCGATGCCCAGGGGCACGTGGTGGGTGAAGCTTTCCAGGTTGACGCCGGTCAGCGAGACGCCGGCATTGGCAAAGGCAAACAGCGGCAGGATCGCATAGGCCACCCAAGGGTGCAGCGCGTGCTCCAGGGTCAACAGCGGCGAAGGTTCGGCGTTTTTCGTGCGCAACGGGATGCAGAACGCCAGGGTCACGCCGGCCAGGGTGGCGTGCACACCACTCTTGAGCACACAGACCCACAGGATCAGCCCGATAATCATGTAGGGCCCCAGCTTGACTACGCCGAGCCGGTTCATCGCAATCAACGCGATCAGGCACGCCGCGGCACCGGCCAATGAGGCCCCGGACAGGTCGGCGGAGTAGAAGAGGGCGATCACGATGATTGCACCCAGGTCATCGATGATCGCCAGGGTCATCAGGAACAGCTTCAGTGACACCGGCACGCGCTTGCCCAGCAAGGCCAATACGCCCAGGGCGAAGGCAATGTCGGTGGCCATCGGGATCGCCCAGCCACCGAGGGCGGCGGGGTTGTCCTTGTTCAGCGCCCAGTAGATCAGGGCCGGCACCACCATGCCGCCGATGGCTGCCGCGCCCGGCAGTACCACTTGCGAGGGCTTGGACAGTTGGCCGTCGAGCACCTCACGTTTGACCTCGAGGCCGATCAACAGGAAGAACAGGGCCATCAGCCCGTCGTTGATCCACAGCAGCGCCGGCTTGGCGATTTTCAGCGCGCCAATTTGCGCGACCACGGGGACGTCGAGAAAGCTCGCGTACCAGTGCGACAGCGGTGAGTTGTTGATGATCAGCGCCAAAGCGGCGGCAGCGATCAGGAGCAGACCGCTGGCGGCTTCCAGCTGGAAGAATCGGGTGAAAGTGCTACGCAGAGGCAAGGGATGCTCTCCAATCAAAGTTCAATAGGTGGGTACCCTAACCCGTACCGTTAGTTGTTAAAACAAAAGTTATATTCTTATTTGTTATAAGGAATCGGCCTGATCAGTTGCTCGCCAAAGCCCGAAAATTGTGTGTCCAATTGAGTCATGACTGTATCTGTGTGGAGTGTAGGAAACATCCTAAGATCAAGTCTGAAATCCTTAGAGAAACCGATCATGAGCGACAACCGCCAATGGGCCCGCGAAGCCATTCGTATTATTGAAGCGGACTTCCAGCGTAGCGCCGACACCCACTTGATTCCCTTGCCGTTACCGGGTTTGCCGGGCATCGAGCTGTATTTCAAGGATGAGTCCAGCCATCCCACCGGCAGCCTGAAGCACCGGTTGGCGCGCTCGTTGTTCCTCTATGCGTTGTGCAATGGCTGGCTCAAGCCCGGTGCACCGGTGATCGAGGCGTCCAGCGGCTCCACGGCGATTTCCGAGGCGTACTTCGCCCGGTTGCTGGGCTTGCCGTTTATTGCGGTGATGCCGGCTACCACCTCCCAGGAAAAGATCGCGCAGATCGCGTTCTACGGTGGCAAGAGCCACCTGGTACAAGATCCGACGCAGATCTACGCCGAATCCGAGCGCCTGGCGCAGGAGAGCGGTGGCCACTTCATGGACCAGTTCACCTACGCCGAACGCGCCACCGACTGGCGGGCCAACAACAACATCGCCGAATCGATCTTCCAGCAGTTGCGCTTTGAGCGTTATCCGGAGCCTAGCTGGCTGATTTCCAGCCCCGGCACAGGCGGCACCACGGCGACGTTGGGGCGTTATGTGCGTTATCGCCAGCACTGCACCCGGGTGTTGTGCGCGGACGCGGAGCGTTCGGTGTTTTTTGATTACTACCTGAGCGGCGACGCCAGCCTGCGCCTGGAGTGTGGATCGCGCATCGAAGGCATTGGCCGTCCACGGGTCGAGGCGTCGTTCTTGCCGAAAGTGATTGATGCGATGGTCAAGGTGCCGGATGCGCTGTCCCTGGCGGCCATGCATTACCTGGCCCAGCGGCTGGGGCGGCGAGTGGGCGGTTCCAGCGGCACCAACCTGATCGGCGCGTTGATCGCGGCGCAGCAGATGAAAGCGGCGAGGGAGTCGGGCTCGATCGTGGCGATTTTGTGCGACGGCGGTGAGCGCTATGCCACGACCTATTACGATCAGGCCTGGCTGGCAGGGCAGGGGTATGAGTTGGAGGGTTTGATCGCGGCCGTTGCGGCCAGTGTCGAGCGGGGAGAAGCGCTGCCTGACAGCGTGTTGCGCGCCAATATCTGAAACACCCACTGTAGGAGCTGGCTTGCCGGCGATGGCGATCTTGAGGACGCCATCGCCGGCAAGCCAGCTCCTACAAGGTTTACGTCAGGTCTCCAGGCCCAACATATCCCGCGCCAGCGCTTCGGCGATCCGAATCCCGTCGACACCCGCCGACAAGATCCCGCCTGCATAACCTGCACCTTCACCCGCCGGGAACAAGCCCTTCACGTTCAAGCTCTGCATCGACTCGTTACGGGTAATCCGCAGCGGCGACGAGGTGCGGGTTTCGATCCCGGTCAGGACCGCATCGTGCAGCGAGTAACCCTTGATCTGCTTCTCGAACGCCGGCAGCGCTTCGCGGATGGCTTCGATGGCAAAGTCCGGCAGCGCCAGGGCCAGGTCGCCCAGGGCCACGCCAGGTTTGTAGGACGGTTCCACTGTGCCGATGGCGGTGGACGGCTTGCCAGCGATGAAATCACCGACCAGTTGCGCCGGTGCTTCGTAGTTGCTGCCGCCGAGGATGAACGCGTGGGATTCCAGGCGCTCCTGCAACTCGATCCCGGCCAGCGGGCCGCCCGGGTAATCCACTTCCGGGGTGATGCCCACCACGATTCCTGAGTTGGCGTTGCGCTCGTTACGCGAGTATTGGCTCATGCCGTTGGTCACCACGCGGTTCGGCTCGGACGTTGCCGCTACCACGGTGCCGCCCGGGCACATGCAGAAGCTGTAAACCGAACGGCCGTTCTTGGCGTGGTGCACCAGCTTGTAATCGGCCGCGCCGAGTTTCGGGTGCCCGGCGTACTTGCCCAGGCGCGCAGCGTCGATCAGCGATTGCGGGTGTTCGATGCGGAAACCCACCGAGAACGGCTTGGCTTCCATGTACACGCCACGGCCATGGAGCATGCGGAAGGTGTCACGGGCGCTGTGGCCGAGGGCCAGGATCACGTGTCTGGACAGGATCTGCTCGCCGCCATCCACCACCACGCCATTCAACTGGCCATCTTCGATCAGCACGTCGGTGACTCGCTGCTCAAAGCGCACTTCACCGCCCAGGGCGATGATCTGCTGGCGCATGTTTTCCACGACGCCGGTCAGGCGGAATGTACCGATGTGCGGCTTGCTGACGTAGAGGATCTCGTCCGGCGCGCCGGCCTTGACGAACTCGTGCAGCACCTTGCGACCATGGAATTTCGGGTCCTTGATCTGGCTGTAGAGCTTGCCGTCGGAGAAGGTCCCGGCGCCGCCTTCACCGAACTGCACGTTGGATTCCGGGTTCAGCACATTCTTGCGCCACAGGCCCCAGGTGTCCTTGGTGCGCTGGCGCACTTCGCGGCCGCGCTCGAGGATGATCGGCTTGAAGCCCATCTGTGCCAGCAGCAGCCCGGCGAAGATCCCGCACGGGCCAAAACCCACGACGATCGGCCGCTCGGTCAGGCCTTCCGGCGCATGGCCAACAACTTTGTAGCTGATGTCCGGTGCCGGGTTGACGTTGCGGTCGTCGGCGAACTTGAGCAGCAGGGCCGCCTCGCCTTTGACGTCCAGGTCGATGGTGTAGATGAAGCACAGCTCCGACGATTTCTTGCGGGCGTCGTAGCTGCGTTTGAACAGGGTGAAATCGAGCAGGTCATCACTGGCGATGCCCAGGCGCTGCACAATGGCTGGCCGCAGGTCTTCTTCGGGATGGTCGATGGGCAGCTTGAGTTCGGTGATTCGTAACATGACAGGAATCCGGTAGGCGGCGGGCAAAGAGGCCGGCTGTTTTGCAAACCGGCGATTATAAGCCCCAACTGCACTTTCCCGTCATGTTAAAACAGCGCAGGGGTCAATCAGTCGTCCCGGGAACCGCCGAATGACGCGCAGCCGCGCTGCACCTGGCCGTTCACCCGCAACTCGGCAGACATGTGTTGCAGGCTGCCGCTGGCGCTGTCGACACAACGTTGCGGGGCTACCCACAGTTCGATGTGCTGGTTATTGGCTTCGGTCATCAGGTTGAACCGTCCGTCGCCCGATTGCTCTTCCACATAAGGCACGGCCAATGGCGGCTGGCCTTCGCGTTCCAGCACCATGCCCTTGGCAGTGACGTTCATCGCCCAGGCCGGCTTGTGGCCGTTGGCCCGCAGGATCATGCGCTTGAAGTCCGGGTCATCGCAGGCCGAAGTCGAGCGTTCGACGCGATACACCTGTTGCAGGTCGACGGTGCCCTGGGTGCCGCTGGCTACGCCGGAGAACTTGCCACGCACATCGGCAAACAACGCGCCCTGCTGGCCGGCCAGGGAGGCGGCTTCCTGCAGGATGCTGGTGCCGCCGGTGTCGTTGACCACGTAGTTGCGTTTGTCGTTGCAGGGCTGGAACAGCAGTTTGTCACCCTGGGCCGTCAGCTCACCCTGCATGCGGGTCAGCCCGGCGAGAGAGGGTTTGGCCGGCTCGTTGTCGAACATCTGGCAGGCGGCGAACAGGGGCAACAGGGCAAACAAAGCTAGGGTACGGACGGCGCGCATTATCGGGTCTCCTGATAAGTGCCGCCACGTTACGCAGGCTGGCGGTGCATCACAAGCCCGGGACACAGGTTGAATCAACCAACAATAAACGTCTGCCCCGTTTGCAAGCCTTCCACGCTTTTCGCGTAGGCCAACGCGACTTCTGCACCCGGAGCCGGCTTGTAGCCGCGAAAGTACGGTGCGTAGCTGCCCATGGCTTCCAGCAGGACGGTAGGGCTGACCGAGTTGATGCGCAGGCCGCGCGGCAGTTCGATTGCTGCGGCTTTTACGAATGCATCCAGCGCGCCGTTGACCAGGGCTGCCGAAGCACCGGTGCGAATCGGATCACGGTTGAGGATGCCGCTGGTGAAGGTGAACGACGCGCCGTCATTGGCGAACTCACGGCCGATCAGCAGCAGGTTGACCTGCCCCATCAGCTTGTCTTGCAGGCCCAGGTCGAAGTCGGTCGCGCTCATTTCGCCCAAGGGCACGAAGTTGACGCTGCCGGCGGCGCAGATCAATGCGTCGAACTTGCCGGTTTGTTCAAACAGTTTGCGGATCGAGGCGCTGTCGCTGATGTCGACCTGAAAGTCGCCGCTCTTGCGACCGATGCTGATCACTTCATGACGTTGGGACAGTTCTGCCTTGACCGCCGAGCCCACGGTGCCGCTTGCGCCAATCAACAGGATTTTCATCGTGCCTTCCTCCAGATGTGTAGGTGAGATTTCAGTCTAGAGTGATTTTTTGCGCGGATAAGTGCACTAATAGGCAACCTTTGGTTTTCAATTGGAAACAATCCATGAGCGAAATGGATGATCTCGCGGCATTTGCCGTGTTGATCGAAGCCGGCAGCTTTACCTTGGCGGCCCAGCAATTGGGCTGCAGCAAGGGTCAACTGTCCAAGCGCATCAGCCAGTTGGAGGCGCAGTTTTCGGTGGTGTTGCTGCATCGGACCACGCGCCGCCTGAGCCTGACGGCGGCGGGTGCGGCGCTGTTGCCGCAAGCCCAGGCGTTGGTGGTCCAGGTGGAGCGGGCACGTCAGGCATTGGCCCGGCTCAAGGATGATCTCGTCGGCCCGGTGCGTATGACGGTTCCGGTGTCCCTGGGTGAAACCTTCTTCGACGGTCTGTTGCTGGAGTTTTCCCGGGAGTACCCACAGGTGCAGATCGAGTTGGAACTCAACAACCAGTACCGGGACCTGGCGCGGGATGGCTTCGACCTGGCGGTGCGTTCGGAGGTCGCCAACGACGAGCGTCTGGTCGCCAAGCCGTTGCTCGCCTGGCACGAGATGACCTGCGCCAGCCCGGCGTATCTGGAACAGCATGGCGAGCCGCTGGCACCGGCAGAACTGGTGGGCTACAACTGCCTGCTGAACAGCCACTACAGCGGTCGTGAAGAGTGGCTGTATCACCAGCAACATGAGCTGCTGCGGGTTCGCGTATCCGGCACCTTTGCCTCCAACCATTACAACTTGTTGAAGAAGGCTGCGCTGGTAGGGGCGGGCATCGCACGTTTGCCGTCCTATGTGCTACACGCGGAATTGGCTGACGGTCGCTTGCGCTGGCTCCTGCGGGATTACCAGACCCGCAGCATGCCGATGTACCTGGTCCATCCCTATCAAGGTGGCCTGCCGCGGCGCACCCAAGTCCTGGCGGATTACCTGGTGGGCTGGTTCAAGCGCAGCGGCGAAGCCCTGGACCGCCTTTAGCGGTAGCGCCGGGCGATCAGGTGATCAAGGGAGAAACTGCCCGGCCCCTTGGCCATCAACAGCAACAGCAGGGCGATCCAGGTGCCGTGGGTCGGGTAGGCTTCCGGGTAGACGAACAGCTGGATGGTCAACGTCATGCCCAGCAACGCCAGCGCCGAGAAGCGAGTGGCAAACCCTACCAGGATCAGCACCGGGAAAAAGTGCTCGGCGAACGCGGCCATGTGCGCCGCCACTTCGGGCGACAGCAGCGGCACGTGGTATTCGCTGCGAAACAGTGGCAGCGTGGACGGCGCCAGGTGCGGCCAGCCCAGTTGAAAGGTGCCGCCGATGAGGTCCACCGCAAAGCCCTCAACCTTGGTTTGGCCGGATTTCCAGAACACCGCCGCAATGGAGAAGCGTGCGACGAAAGCGATCAGGCTGTAGGGGATTCTCTCGAAGAGTTGAATGATCTTTTGGGTCGGGCCGGGGGCGGTGGTGTTCATGGCGATACCTTTTGTTCTGTGTGCAAGTGGGTGATGGCGCCGTGGCCGATCAGCAGGGCCAGGCATTGGTGCAGATCAAATTCGTCGGCCGCATCGAGGGCGTAAGCCACGGCCATCTCCAGCGGCCAACCGTTGTTCAGGCTGTTGATAAACGCTGCCGAGCCGCTGTCGATATGAAATACCTGCACCTGCAAGCCATTGCGCAGTACCAGCGCGCTTTGGGCGTGGAAGGGGTCGAGCGTGGCAAGGGATTCGTCCGTCTGGTGCGCGGCCCATAAAGCCACCACAGCGTAGGCCGAGTTCAGGGTGGCCAGTGACGGATGCAGTTGCAGGCGCAGTTCGCCCAAGTCCGACTGTTGTTGCAGGGTGGCGATGAGCGCCTGTTGATCCAGGGGTGTGGCGTCTGCCGCGTGATACGCCCTGACCCGCAGCCGCTCCAGGCGCGCCACGTCAGCCAGGTACGGCACGCTGGCAGCGGGGGCGAAACCCTGGATAAAGTCGGGCAGGTCGGCGCCGTACTCATTGATCAGCGGACTTGCCGGCGGGAACGCCTGGACGTACACACCGGCCATCGCCCGAAAAAACGCATCACCCACCAACTGCAGGGTGACCGGGTAGCCAGCGGCCAGGGCGTTGATCAGCGAGCTGTGAACGTTGTTGCGATACACCGCAAAACGGCTGGCCGGGTCAGCGCCGTTGCGGCTGAACACACCTTGCGGGCACGTTTCGTCTGCCGACAACAGGGCGCTGGCAAATTCCTCCTGGCGGCTCATGTGCGCACCTCCAGCAGAAACCGTTCGGCCTGGCGCGCTTCGGCGTGCAGCACGCTGAACGCCGGCACCTGGTTGTCACGTTCGATCAGCGTGGCGACCGGCCCGGTGCGTGTGAGCACGTGCTGGTAGAGCTGCCATACCGCGTTGTCGATCGGGGCGCCATGATCATCAATCAGCAGACGATCACCCAGGCTGTCGGTGTCTTCGGCAAACCCTGCCAGATGAATCTCGCCCACGGCGTGCAGCGGCAGGGCATCGATGTACTTCAGCGGGTCTTGCTGATGGTTGATGCACGACACATACACATTGTTCACATCCAGCAACAGCCCGCAGCCGGTGCGGCGGATCACTTCGCTGATGAAGTCCGTCTCCTCCAGGGTGGAGCACTGGAACTGCAGGTACGTCGAAGGGTTCTCCAGCAGCATGGGGCGCTGCAGGCGGGTTTGCACCTGGTCGATGTGTTCGCACACCCGCGTCAGGGTTTCATCGTCATACGCCAGCGGCAGCAAATCATTGAGAAACAACGGGCCGTGGCTGGACCAGGCCAGGTGTTCGGAAAAAGAGTGGGGTTGATAGCGTTCGATCAGCGTTGCGAGGCGCGCAAGGTGCTCGCTGTTCAGCGGACCTTCGCCGCCGATGGACAGGCCCACGCCGTGCAGTGACAGCGGGTACTGTTCGCGGATCAATCCCAGGTAGTGATGGAAAGGCCCGCCGGCCACCATGTAGTTTTCGGCGTGGACTTCAAAAAAACCGATGTCGGGGGAAGTCTCGAGCACTTCACTGAAGTGCTCGTTCTTGAGCCCCAGCCCGGCCCTACGTGGGAGGCCGGGCGCCTGAGCCTGGTGGATGGAGTGAGGGCATGGGAGCGTCATCGTCAGTACTCAGGCTGCGCAGGGGTTCAGGACTTGGCGGTGAAGGCCGCTTCCTGGCCGAAACCGGTTGGCGAGGTGGCGCTTGGGGTTTTCAGGCAGGTGCCGGCCGGGACCAGTTTCCAGGCGTTGGCTTGATCCTTGACTTTCGAGGTGCCGGCGCAAGTGGTGCCAGCGCCTGCAGCGCAATCGTTCTTGCCGGCTTCAGCCACGCCGAAGCACTTTTGCATGTCATCGGCAGCGTGGGCGGTGGTGGTCAGGGCGGACAGGCTCAGGGCCGAACCCAGGGCCAGGACGAGGGTGGCGGCGGACAGCGAACGGGTTTTGGTAGTCATGGTGTATCTCCAGCAGTGGGTTGAGTTGGCAAGCGTAGTTGCCTGCTTACACCACTAGAGACAGGGGGAAGGGATTCGTTACAAACACGGCGAAATTAATTTCAGGTTTCGCAAAACAAGTGTGGGAGCTGGCTTGCCTGCGATGCTGACGCCTCGGTGTTTCAGAACCACCGAAGCGATGCTATCGCAGGCAAGCCAGCTCCCACAGAGGCCGGCGTTAACCGCCTAAATAAGCCTCACGCACTTTCGGATCGGTCAGCAGTTGTTCGCCGCTGCCCTGCATCACCACCCGGCCGTTTTCCAGCACATAGGCGCGGTCGGCGATCTTCAGTGCCTGGTTGGCGTTCTGCTCCACTAGGAACACCGTTACACCGTCCTTGCGCAACTGTTCGATGATGTCGAAGATCTGCTGGATGATGATCGGCGCCAGGCCCAGGGACGGTTCGTCCAGCAGCAGCAGCTTGGGCTTGCTCATCAGTGCACGGCCGATGGCGAGCATTTGCTGTTCGCCGCCGGACATGGTGCCGCCGCGCTGGCTGAAGCGTTCCTTGAGCCGAGGGAACAGGTGCAACACCTTGTCCATTTGCTCCTGGTAATCGCCCTTGTCGGTAAAGAACCCGCCCATGGCGAGGTTCTCTTCCACGGTCAGGCGGGCAAATACCCGACGGCCTTCCGGAACCACGGCAATGCTCTTGCGCATGATCTCGGAGGAGGCCTGCCCCACCAGTTCCTCACCCATGTAGCGGATGCTGCCGCTGTGAGCCTGGGGCGAACCGCACAGGGTCATCAGCAGCGTGGACTTGCCGGCACCGTTGGCGCCGATCAGGGTAACGATTTCGCCCTGGCGCACTTCGACGTTGACGCTGTGCAGCGCCTGGATCTTGCCGTAGAAAGTGGAAACGTTTTCGAATTGCAGCATTTTACGCTTCCCCCAAATAGGCTTTGATCACGGCCGGGTTGTCGCGGATCTGCTCCGGCGTACCGTCAGCCAGTGGCGTGCCCTGGTTGATCACGACGATATGGTCGGAAATGCTCATGACCAGTTTCATGTCGTGTTCGATCAGCAGCACCGTGGCGTTGTTTTCTTCACGCAGCACACCGATCAGCGCCTTGAGGTCTTCGGTTTCCCGTGGGTTCAGGCCGGCGGCCGGTTCGTCGAGCATGAGGATCCGCGGGCGGGTCATCATGCAGCGGGCGATTTCCAGACGACGTTGCTGACCGTAGGCCAGGGTGCCGGCAGGGCGGTTGGCAAACTCGGTGAGGTTGACCTTGTCCAGCCAGTATTCGGCGTATTCCATGGCCTCACGCTCGCTCTTGCGGAACGACGGGGTCTTGAACAGGCCGGCAAAGAAGTTGGTGTTCAGGTGACGATGCTGGGCGATCAACAGGTTCTCGACCGCCGTCATGTCCTTGAACAACCGCACGTTCTGGAAGGTTCGCACCACGCCCTTGCGGGCAATCTCGTGGCCGGCCAGGCCCTGGATCGGCTGGCCGTCCAGCAGGATGCTGCCGCCGCTTGGCTTGTAGAAGCCGGTCAGGCAGTTGAACACCGTGGTCTTGCCGGCACCGTTGGGGCCGATCAGCGCTACAACCTGTTTCTCTTTTACGGTCAGGGCCACGCCGTTGACCGCCAGCAAACCGCCGAAGCGCATGCTCAAGTTTTCGACTTTCAGGATCTCGCGGCTCATTTGCGCAGCTCCATGTGTGGACGTTGCATGGGCAGCAGGCCTTGAGGACGCCAGATCATCATCAGCACCATCATGGCGCCGAACATCAACATGCGGTATTCGCTGAACTCACGCATCATTTCCGGCAGCAGGATCATCACGATCGCCGCGAGGATCACGCCCAGCTGCGAGCCCATGCCACCCAGTACCACGATGGCGAGGATGATCGCCGACTCGATGAAGGTGAACGACTCGGGTGTCACCAGCCCCTGACGCGCAGCAAAGAAGCTGCCGGCAAAACCGGCGAATGCGGCGCCGAGGGTGAAGGCCGAGAGCTTGATGATGGTCGGGTTCAGGCCCAGTGCACGGCAGGCGATCTCATCTTCGCGCAATGCTTCCCACGCACGGCCGATCGGCATGCGCAGCAGGCGGTTGATCACGAACAGTGCGGCCAATGCCAGCAACAGCGCCACCAGGTACAGGAACACCACCTTGCTGATCGGGTTGTAATCCAGCCCGAAGTACTCGTGGAAGGTTTGCATGCCTTCTGCGGCGGAACGGTCGAACGACAGCCCGAAGAACGTCGGCTTGGGAATGTTGCTGATGCCGTTGGGGCCGCCGGTGATGTCCGTCAGGTTACGCAGGAACAGACGGATGATTTCACCGAAGCCCAGGGTCACGATCGCCAGGTAGTCGCCCCGCAGGCGCAACACCGGGAAGCCCAGCAGGAAGCCGAAGGTGGCCGCTGCCATACCCGCCAGTGGCAGGCATATCCAGAAGCTCCAGCCCAGGTAGTGCGACAGCAACGCATAGGTGTAGGCACCCACGGCGTAGAAGCCCACATACCCCAGGTCGAGCAGGCCCGCCAGGCCCACCACGATGTTCAGGCCCAGGCCCAGCAACACGTAGATCAGGATCAGTGTTGCGATATCCACCGCGCCACGGGACCCGAAGAACGGCCAGATCAGCGCGGCCACGATCAGGCCGATGATGATGTAGCGCTGGGTGCGCGGCAGGGTCAGGAACTGGCTGACCTTGGGCGATACCAGGGGGCCACGGTTGGACTTGAGGAGCGCACCGACCTGCTGGGTGAACAGCACGCGCAGGAACATCAGCACCGAGCACAGGGCAATGATGGTCAATGTCACCGGGCCGGTGCCATGCACTTCAAGGTTGATCCCGACAATGCTCAGCTTGAGCCCGAGTACCGGAAAGGCCACGGCCCAGACCAGCAAGGCGCTGAAAAACGCCGATTTAAGATATCTGCTCATACTTTCTCAACCTCCGGACGGCCCAGAATGCCGGTCGGCCGGAACAACAGCACCAGAACCAATAGACCGAATGCCACCACGTCCTTGTACTGGTCGCCGAACACATCGGCGCCAAAGGCTTCAGCCACCCCCAGCACCAGCCCGCCGAGCATCGCGCCCGGAATGCTGCCGATGCCGCCCAATACCGCAGCGGTGAAGGCCTTGAGGCCCACCAGGAAGCCGGCGTTGGGGTTGATCACGCCATACTGCATGCTCAGCAACACGGCAGCGATGGCGGCCAGTGCGGCACCGATGACGAAGGTCAGGGCGATGATGTTGTTGGTGTTGATGCCCAACAGGTTGGCCATCTTGATGTCTTCGGCGCAGGCCCGGCAGGCGCGCCCCAGACGGGAGCGGGAGATGAACAGGGTCAGGCCGAGCATCGCCACCAGGGTGACGACGAAGACCAGGATCTGCATGTAGGAAATCAGCACTTCTTGTGCGCCGCCTGGGCCGAAGGAGATGCTCCCCGGGATCAGGTTGGGAATGGATTTGTCCTTGGAATCCTGGGACAGCAATACAGTGTTCTGCAGGAAAATCGACATGCCGATCGCAGAGATCAGCGGGATCAAGCGGTTGCTGCCACGCAAGGGGCGGTACGCAACGCGTTCGATACTGTAGCCATAGGCACTGGTTACGACGATGGACGCCAGGAACGCAGCGGTCATCAACAGCGGCAGGGAATGGATACCCAGCATGGCCAGCCCGGCAAGGGCGATGAAGGCCACGTAGGAACCAATCATGTACACCTCGCCATGGGCGAAGTTAATCATTCCAATGATGCCGTAAACCATTGTGTAGCCAATGGCTATCAAGGCATAGGTGCTGCCAACGGTCATCCCGTTAACCAGCGTTTGGAAAAAATGATAGATCTCAGGCATTACAGCGCTCCTAAAAACCCGATACGCATTTCACTGGTGGAGTCAATTTCCGGCCTGGTGCCCTATTCTGTGATCAGGTTGCACGAAGCGTTTGCCAGCGAACCGCTGGTGACGGTTTTAAGATTTTCAGGTGAGCCAGCTCCCGGATCGCGGGTGTCAGGCCCATAAACCTCGTAAAACAAAGCCCACTGCTTGCACAGTGGGCTTGTTGACCAGTAACGCCTGGCTTACTGAGGGGAAACTTCGGTTTTTGGTTTGCCGAAGTGCCATTCGTAGACCACGAACTTGAAGTCCTTCAGGTCGCCCTTGGCGTCGAAGCTCAGGTCGCCGGTTGGGGTCTTGAAGGTACCGGCGTGGATGGCAGCAGCCACCTTGGCGGTGTCTTCGCTCTTCGCGGCAGCGATACCGCCGGCGATCACTTCAACAGCCGAGTAGGCCGGGAACACGAACGGACCGGTTGGGTCCTGCTTGTTCTTGGCGAACTCTTCAACGATTGCCTTGTTGGCAGGATCGGTGTCGAACGACTTCGGCAGGGTAACCAGCAGGCCTTCGGAAGCGCCCTGGGCGATTTGCGAGATGGAGTCGTTGCCGACGCCTTCAGGGCCCATGAACTTGGCGTTCACGCCTTTTTCCTTGGCCTGGCGCAGGATCAGGCCCAGCTCTGGGTGGTAGCCGCCGTAGTAGACGAAGTCGACGTTGGCTTGCTTGAGCTTCTGGATCAGCGAACCGAAGTCCTTGTCGCCAGCGTTGATGCCTTCGAAGAGGGCAACTTTCACGCCTTTCTTCTCGAGGGTCTGTTTGACGGCGGTGGCGATGCCTTCACCGTATTGCTGTTTGTCGTGGATAACGGCAACGACTTTCGGCTTCACGTGGTCGGCGATGTAGTTGCCGGCGGCTGGGCCCTGGGCGCTGTCCAGGCCGATGGTACGGAAGACCAGCTTGTAGCCACGGGAAGTGATTTCCGGGCTGGTAGCCGCCGGGGTGATCATGATCACGCCTTCGTCTTCGTAGATGTCGGAGGCTGGCTGAGTGGAGCTGGAGCAGAGGTGACCGACCACGAACTTGACGCCGTCGTTGACCACTTTGTTGGCTACGGCCACGGCTTGTTTTGGATCGCAAGCGTCGTCGTATTCTTTGGCTTCAAGCATTTTGCCATCGACGCCGCCCTTGGCGTTGATGTCGGCGATGGCCTGCTTGGCGCCCATGAACTGCATGTCGCCGTACTGGGTCACAGGGCCGGTTTTAGGGCCGGCAATACCGATCTTGATGGTGTCAGCTGCGAACGAATGGCTGGCAACCCCGGCCAGGACCATAGCGGCAAACAGTTTGGAAATCTGCTTAGTAGCCTTATTCATAGTGCTCCACTCTTACTGTTGTATTTTTTATAGTTCTAGCGGCCTTGTGAGCTGCAGAACCGGATCAGATATCTCGGATATCCCCCGGCAGCGGCCTGGCAACTGTACCGGTACAGTGTAGAGCGCCGGTTGATCGCTTGAAAAGCTGGCTGCTGGGGGCAAAACCCGGGTATGTCGCTTAAATGAAAGAAAAAGACAGAATTGCGGCGGGGTGATGCCAGAGTTTCGGGCAATCCTTGGCTTTCCTGACACTTTCGTTCGGTGCCTCATTTGCAACTGGGTTTTTCTGCCTGCCGCTCGACGTTATGATTGCGCCGATTTTTCTTCAGGTGAACTCCCATGACGCAAGAACCTAGCACCCTCTATGCCAAGCTGCTTGGTGAAACCGCCGAAATTTCCTGGAAGGAGCTTGAGCCGTTCTTTGCCAAGGGTGCCCTATTGTGGGTCGACGCCGGGCTGGATTTGATCGAGGCCGCCGAGGGCATGGCTGAGGACAACCGTGAGAAAGTCGCTGCCTGGCTGGCTGCGGGGAGTCTGGGCGAGGTGTCTGCGACGCGGGCATTGGACCTGGTTGAGCGGGATCCGAGCTTGTGGGCGGTGGTGGTTTCGCCGTGGATTCTGATCCAGGAAAGGGCGGGGTAAGAAATGTCTGCGCGAAAATGGTGCGTGATTTTTCTGAGTTTAAGTGTGTAGCGGGGTAACCGCATTTGCGGTGATGGCACGTTGCCGTAGAGAAAGGTCACAGGCGGGGGTTACGTGCGCGTCATGGGAACAGTTTTGTTTGCGCCGGAATGCGGTGGGAATTGTTTCTTCGTGTGTGTACATATCCGTTATTCAGGTCACGGCTACTTATGGTTTCGCTCTTACAGCGAGTCACTTTGGAAAAGCCCCAAAGTAACCAAAGGGCTCTGCCCCGCCTGTCGGCACCTCGCCTAGGCTCGGTGTTCCCTCACTCCGGCATTGCTCCGCGGGCCGCCGCGACGGGGCG
>NZ_AHHC01000089.1:0-24272 GCF_000242655.1 Pseudomonas sp. PAMC 25886 | reverse complement strand
GGATCAGGGGCTTGATGTGGCTGCGTTGTCGGCTCGGGCGGAGGTCTTGGCGCCGCGGTTGGGGTATTCGCTGCAATCGGTGAAGAAAGGGTTTATGCAGTGGCTCAGGAGTCGGGGCTGATTTTTTGGTGTACATATCCGTTTCTTTGGTAACGGCTGCTTATGGTTTCGCTCTTACAGCGGGTCACTTTGGAAAAGCGGCAAAGTAAGCAAAGGGCTCTGCCCCGCCTGTCGGCACCTCGCCTAGGCTCGGTGTTCCCTCACTCCGGCATTGCTCCGCGGGTCGCCGCGACGGGGCGTCCCTGCCCCGTCGCGGCTAAACCGGCGTCCTGCCGGTTTACCCGCTCCTCAATCCCTGCGTTCGGCCTCGGGCTTATTGGGGCAGTCAGAGCCAGATCAAGATCAAAATCTAGAGCACAGCGGCCTACAGGCCGGCTTGAGTGGTAGAAGCCAGATCAAAAGCCAGAAAACCAAATCTGAAACTGATGCAGCTCTGCTTTTCTGTGGGAGCTGGCTTGCCTGCGATGCAGACACCTCGGTTTTTCAGGTACACCCAGTTGATGCCATCGCAGCGACAAGCCAGCTCCCACATTTGGACCGTGCCCGCTTTTGATTTTTGATTTTGCTTTTGCTTCACACCACTCAAGCCGGCCTGTAGGCCGCTGTGCTGTTGATCTGCTTTTGATCTTGATCTTAGGCGCCCCGTTAAACCACGCTGGCCGAACGCAGGTAGTACGGAGCGGGTAAACCGGCAGGACGCCGGTTTAGCCGCGACGGGGCAGGGACGCCCCGTCGCGGCGGCCCGCGGAGTAATGCCGGAGTGAGGGCACACCGAGCCTGAGCGAGGTGCCGAGTGGTGGGGCAAGAGCGTTTTGCTTACTTTTGCGCTGTTCAAAAGTGAGCCGCTGTAAGAGCGGAACCCATATCAGCCACAACCAAAATAACGGATATACCCCCCAACCCTACTTCAAATTCCCACTCAAAAACTGCTGCAACCGCTCGCTCTTCGGATGACCCAGCACATCCTCCGGCGCACCCTGTTCCTCCACCAACCCCTTGTGCAAAAACAGCACCTGGCTCGACACCTTGCGGGCAAAGCTCATCTCATGGGTCACCATGATCATCGTCCGGCCTTCCTCAGCCAAACCCTGGATCACCTTCAACACCTCACCCACCAATTCCGGGTCCAGCGCCGAAGTCGGCTCGTCAAACAGCATCACCTCCGGCTCCATCGCCAGCGCCCGGGCAATCGCTACCCGCTGTTGCTGGCCACCCGACAAAAACGCCGGGTATTGACCCGCCACCCGCGCCGGCAGCCCAACCTTGTCCAGGTAACGACGAGCCCGGTCCTCGGCGTCCTTCTTGCTGCAACCCAGCACCCGGCGCGGCGCCATGGTGATGTTCTCCAGCACACTCATGTGGCTCCACAAGTTGAAATGCTGAAACACCATCGCCAACCGCGTACGCAGGCGCTGCAACTCAGCGTCATCCGCCACGCGCATCCCATGGCGGTCGCTGACCATACGAATCTGCTGGCCATCCAGCGTCATGGCCCCATCGTTCGGCTGTTCAAGAAAGTTGATGCAGCGCAAAAATGTGCTTTTGCCCGAGCCGCTGGCGCCGATCAAGCTGATCACATCACCGGTCTTGGCCTTGAGCGAGACACCTTTGAGCACTTCATTGTCGCCATAGCTTTTATGCAGGCCTTCAACGGTCAATTTGTACATGGGGCATGCATCCTCAAGGCGAAAGTAGGTAGCCGCTGCGATAGGCTTCAAGGCCTGCGACATGGGCGATGACCATCCCGGCAGTGGCCATGCGCCGCAGCGAGCGGGCGTAGAGCAGGCCGGCATTGCGGCAATGCACCGGCGTTACGCGGTCAGAAATGGGGTCGATGATTTCGGCGATCAGTTGCCCGGCCTCCACGTATTCCCCAGGCAGGGCGCTGAACACCAGCAAGCCGCCCATGGGCGTGGTCACCGGCTCGACGCCCGCCAGCGGTGTGGCGGGGTAGGGCAATTCCGGCAGCGGTGCAGGCTCGCCGCTGATCGCGCCGAAGTGAATCAGGTAATCGATGATCGCCTGGCAGTCGAGGCTGGCCAGGCCGTGGTTGACGTCGCCCTGGCCGCGCAACTCGACGGTCACCGAAAAACTGCCCATCGGGATCGGGAAGCGCTCGCCAAACCGCTGCTGCAATTGCCACCACACCAGGGTGAAACACTCATCGAACGACTGCCCGCCGGAGTCGGTGGCCAACAGGCTGGCTTCCGACCCGATATAGCGCGCCAACGGCTCCACCCGGGGCCAGGCCTCGGGGGTGGTGTACAGGTGCGCCACGGCTTCGAAGTCGCAGTGCAGGTCCAGCACCATGTCGGCATCACACGCCAGGCGTTGCAGCGTCAGGCGCTGGGATTCCAGTTGCGTGGCCGGTGTTTGTGCCGCAAGGGCCAGGGTCAGGGCATCGCGGATCAGCTCGACGTTGTGCTGTGGATCATCCCCCAGCAGCTCTTCGACCTGATTACCCACGTCCTCGCTCAGGTCGACAAACAGGCGATTGAAGTTCTGCCCGCTTTCCAGCTCATAGCGGCCCAGGGGGATGTCCATCAACACTTGTTCCAGGCCGGTCGGGTTGGCGATGGGCACCAGAACGATCTCGCTGCGCAGGCGGCCGGCGGCGGCCAGTTGTGTCAGGCGCGCCTTGAGATGCCAGGCCACCAGCATGCCCGGCAATTCGTCGGCATGCAGCGACGACTGGATGTAGATCTTGCCTTCAGCCTGTTCCGGCCCGAAGTGAAAACTGTGGATTTGTCGCGCCGTGCCCGGCACCGGCGCCACAAGTGGATGAATCTGATGACGCATGAAGGCTCCTTAGTGGCTGGGCCCGAGAAAGGCCAGCCAGCGGCGCTCCGCCAGACGAAACAGACCGACCAGGGCAAAGGTCACGGTCAGGTAGATCAGCGCAGCGATACCGAATGATTGAAACGTCATGTAGGTGGCCGAGTTGGCGTCCCGGGCGACTTTCAGGATATCCGGGATCGTCGCGGTGAAGGCCACGGTAGTCGAGTGCAGCATCAGGATGACTTCATTACTGTAGTACGGCAGCGAGCGACGCAGGGCCGACGGCATGATCACGTAGGCGTACAACTTCCAGCCGCTCAGGCCGTAGGCTTTCGCCGCTTCGACTTCGCCGTGGGCCATGCTGCGGATCGCCCCGGCGAAAATCTCCGTGGTGTAGGCGCAGGTGTTGAGGGCGAAGGCGAGAATCGTGCAGTTCATCGCATCCCGAAAGAACGCGTCCAGCACCGGCTGCGCGCGAACCGCCGCGATGCTGTAGATCCCGGTGTAGCAAATCAGCAACTGGATATACAGCGGCGTGCCGCGAAACAGGTAGGTGTAGAACTGCACCGGCCAGCGTACCCAGCGATTGCGCGACACCCGGGCAATGGACAGCGGGATCGATACCAAGAAGCCGATGAAGATCGAGGCGCTGAGCAGCCACATCGTCATGGCCAGCCCGGTAATGTGCTGGCCGTCGCTATAAAGGAAGGGGCGCCAGTATTGTTGAATCAGTTCGATCATCGCACTGCCTCCCGGGAGCCTGCGGAGTAGCGCCGTTCGAGGCGGCGCAGGACGAAGTTGGACGCGCTGGTGATCAACAGGTAGATAAACGCGGCGATCACCAGGAAATAGAACAGTTGATAAGTACTCTTGCCGGCATCCTGCGCGGCTTTGACCAGGTCGGCCAGGCCGATGATCGACACCAGTGCCGTGGCCTTGAGCATCACCATCCAGTTATTGCCGATGCCCGGCAGGGCGAAACGCATCATCTGCGGGAAGGTCACGAAGCGGAACCGCTGGCCGCGCGTGAGCCCGTAGGCCGTGGCAGCCTCCAATTGGCCACGGGGCACGGCGAGGATCGCGCCGCGAAAGGTCTCGGTGAAATACGCACCGTAGATAAAGCCCAGGGTGATGACCCCGGCGCTGAATGGGTCGATCTCGATGTAGTCCCATTCCATAAAGTCGGTAAAGCCGGTCAGCCAGATTTGCAGGCTGTAGAAAATCAGCAGCATCAGCACCAGGTCGGGCACGCCGCGAATCAAGGTGGTGTAGATCTGCGCGGGAATCCGCAGGAACGGCAGGCTGGACAGTTTGGCGGTAGCCCCGAGCAAGCCCAGCAACACGCTGACGGCCAAGGAAAACACCGACAACTTGATGGTCATCCAGGTGCCTTGCAGCAACAGCGGGCCGAAACCCTTCAAGCTAAAGGCACTGAGCCCCAGGGTTTGCAAAAGATCTTCGAACATAAATCAGGACCTATGGCGATAAAAAAGCGCCCCTCCAGAGGAAGGGCGCCCCAGGCATTATTTGCCGCTGTACAGGTTCAGATCGCCAAAGTGTTTCTTCTGGATGGTGGCGTAGGTGCCATCATCGTGTAACGCTTTGATACCTTTATCCAACAAGGCCTTGAGGTCTTTGTTACCTTTTTTGATACCGACCGCAGTTTTGGAGGGCAGCAGTGGGTCGTCGATGGCCTTGCTGACTTCGTAGTCAGCACCGGCTGGCGACTTCAAAAAGCCCAGTTCGGCTTGCAGCATGTCCTGTACGGAAGCGTCCAGACGGCCGGACGTCAGGTCGGCATACACCTGGTCCTGGTTGGCGTAGGCCTTGGTGGTCACACCTGCCTTGTCCAGTACGGCCTTGGCGTAGGCTTCCTGGATGGTGCCTTGCTCGTAGCCCACGCTTTTGCCCTTCAGGGACTCAGGCGTGGAGTAGTTCGCGCCTTTTTTGAACACCAGGGATGTAGGGCCGGAGAACAGCTCGTTGGAGAAGTCGATCGCCTTTTCACGGGCTGTGGTGACCGTCATGGACGAAATCACGCCATCAAACTTGTTGGCATTGAGGCCTGGAATCATGCCGTCGAAATCACTTTCGACCCATTTGCACTTGACCTTCAGCTCGGCACAGATGGCATTGCCCAGGTCGATATCGAAGCCCACCAGGCTGCCGTCAGCGGCTTTTGACTCAAACGGGGCGTAGGACGGATCGACACCAAAACGCAATTCCTTGTATTCCTTGGCCAGCGCGGAACCGGCGGCCATGCACAGAGCCAGTGCAGAAAGGGTCAGCAATGCTTTTTTCATTATGTAATCCCTGGAAACCAAGATAAGCGCTTGTGGCGCGGTTAGGACTGTTACTGAACGGTGTCAGACCAGACTCAAGTAGCAATTTCTGCACCATAGTTCCGAATGGTCGTTTTAAAAGGTGAGATTAAGAAGTTGCGTCGGCAGGAAATGCCCGAAAATGGGCATGAAAAATTGAATGCACTAATGTGGGGCGGAACATTTCCTTGTAGGAGCCGGCTTGCCGGCGATTGTTTCCTGAATGAGGCGGTGATCTTGCGGACGCCATCGCTGGCAAGCCAGCTCCTACAAGGGCTTGGGTCAGGCCAGCAGATTTTGCAGCGTGGCCAGGTTGTCTGCCTCATCCACGGATTTATCCTGCCGCCACCGCAACATCCTCGGAAAACGCACCGCAATCCCGCTCTTGTGCCGCTTGGACAGGGCAATTCCCTCGAAGCCCAGCTCGAACACCAGACTCGGCGTCACGCTGCTCACCGGGCCGAACTTCTCCACCGTGGTCTTGCGGATAATTGCATCGACCTTGCGCATTTCTTCGTCAGTCAGCCCGGAATAGGCCTTGGCGAACGGCACCAGCGTACGTTCGCTGCCGGCCGGGCCGTCCCACACGGCGAAGGTGTAGTCGCTGTACAGGCTGGCGCGCCGGCCATGGCCGCGCTGGGCATAGATCAACACCGCGTCGACGCTGAACGGGTCGACTTTCCACTTCCACCACACGCCCATGTCCTTGGTGCGGCCCACGCCGTAGAGTCCCTCCCGCGCCTTGAGCATCATGCCTTCCACCCCCAGGCTGCGGGACGCCTCACGCTGCTGCGCCAATGCCTGCCAGCTGTCGCCGGTCAGCAATGGCGACGCCCGCAACATCGGCTGATCGCAATCGCTGATTACCTGCTCCAGTTGCGCCCGGCGTTCGGCCTGGGTGTGGTTGCGCCAGTCTTCGCCGTGGTGTTCCAGCAGGTCATAGGCCAGCACTGCGACCGGTGCGTCTTCGAGGATTTTCTTGCTCAGGGTTTTGCGGCCGATGCGCTGTTGCAGCAGGGCAAAGGGTTGTACCGAGTCTTTCCACACCACGATTTCACCGTCGATCACCGTGCCGTCGGGCAGGCTGTGCACCAGGTCATGCAGCTCCGGGAAGCGGTCGGTGACCAGTTCTTCGCCACGGGACCAGACCCACAAGCGGCCTTCGCGCTTGACCAGTTGTGCGCGGATACCGTCCCACTTCCATTCCACTTGCCAGTCTGCGGGGGCGCCGAGTAAGGCATCGAACTGCTCCACCGGTTGGGCCAGAGCATGGGCGAGAAAAAACGGATAAGGCTGCCCGCCACGTTGTGCGTGTTCGTCGGACGATTCAGCGGCAATCAGCTTCAGATAGCCTTCGGCGGTCGGGCGATTGGACAGGTCGGTGTAGCCCACCAGGCGCTGGGCCACGCGCTTGCTGTCCAGCCCGGCCATGGCGGCGAGGGCGCGGGTGACGAGCAACTTCGACACGCCGACCCGAAAACTGCCGGTGATCAGCTTGATGCACAGCATCAGGCTCGGTTGATCCAGTTGTGCCCACAACGCGGGCAGGCGTTCGGCCAATTCTTCGGGCGGCAGGCCACGCAGGGGCAGGAGTTTTTCTTCCAGCCACACCGCCAGGCCGTCATCCGAGGTGTGGGGCGATTCCGGTAACAGCAGGGAAATGGTTTCCGCCAGATCGCCTACCGACTGATAACTCTCTTCGAACAACCACGGCTCAATGCCAGCGGCTTCGGTGGCCATGTCTCGCAGCAAACGGGTGGGCACCAGTTGCCGTGGCCGCCCGCCGGATAAAAAGTACACCGCCCACGCGGCATCTTCCGCTGGCGCCTGTAGGAAATAGGCCTGCAAGGCGGCGAGTTTGGCATTGCTGGAGGTGGTGGCGTCGAGGTTGGCGTACAGCTCGGCGAAGGCTTTCATGACACGACTTCCTCTTCGTCATCGCCGTATTCGGTGGTGAAGCCCTGGGCATCCAGGCCTTTTTCCCGCAGGTGCCGGACCAACACACCTACAGAGCCGTGGGTGACCATCACCCGCTCTGCGCCGGTTTGCTCGATGGCCCATAACAGCCCGGGCCAATCGGCATGGTCCGAGAGCACAAAGCCGCGATCCACCCCGCGTCGCCGCCGGGTGCCACGCAGGCGCATCCAGCCGCTGGCGAACGCGTCGCTGTAGTCGCCGAAACGGCGCATCCAGGTACTGCCGCCGGCCGAGGGCGGGGCGATGATCAGGGCTTGGCGCAGCAGGGGATCAGTCTTTTTGAAATCGCCGGCGT
Organism: Pseudomonas sp. PAMC 25886; assembly: GCF_000242655.1. Lineage (NCBI taxonomy): Bacteria > Pseudomonadati > Pseudomonadota > Gammaproteobacteria > Pseudomonadales > Pseudomonadaceae > Pseudomonas > Pseudomonas sp. PAMC 25886. The sequence goes on along the minus strand of NZ_AHHC01000089.1, from coordinate 16,841 downwards.
AGAGGGTTTCGGGGATATAGATGCCCGCTTCACGGTACACACGGTTCAGCGGCTCGACCGCGCCATGGCTGAGGATCGGGCCGATGCTGGCGTCGATGCCGTGGATGATTCGCTGAGCCTTGCCGAAGGAATAACAGAACAACACGCTGGCCTTGCCGGCGGCGATATTCGCCTGCCACCAGTCGTTGATCCCGGCAAAAATCTGCGCCTGGGGCTGCCAGCGATAGATCGGCAGGCCGAAGGTCGATTCGGTGATAAACGTATGGCAGCGCACCGGTTCGAACGGTGCGCAGGTGCCGTCGGGCTCGACTTTATAGTCACCGGAGGCGACCCAGACTTCGCCCTGGTATTCCAGGCGCACCTGGGCTGAACCGAGCACGTGGCCGGCGGGATGAAAACTCAAGGTGACGCCGTGATGGCGCAGGGTTTCGCCGTAGGCCAGGGTTTGCAGGTTGATGTCCTGGCCCAGGCGCGAACGCAGGATCCCTTCGCCGGGGGCGGCGGCCAGGTAATGTTGGTTGCCGGTGCGGGCGTGATCGCCGTGGGCGTGGGTGATCACCGAGCGCTCCACCGGGCGCCAGGGGTCGATGTAGAAATCCCCGGCGGGGCAGTAGAGGCCTTCGGGCCGGGCGATAACAAGGTCCATGGGCGTGCCGTGGAGATGGGCTTGTTAATTAGGAGGCGGGGATGAGCGGAGAAGTTCTATCGGAATGCATGCGATCAAATGTGGGAGCTGGCCTGCTGTGGTGAGGGGGCTTGTCCCCCGTCGGGTTCACCACAGATTGATGGGGCTGCTTCGCAGCCCAGCGCGGGGCAAGCCCGCTCACCACAGCAAGCCCGCTCCCACAGTTTGATTCGGTTGAGTCAGGGGGACCGGGTTATTTGCCGGGTACCAACGTCAACCGCGTCTTCCCATACACCCCGTCAAAGTTCTGCGGTTGCATCGGGAAGCTCAGGTATTGCGCCTTCAGCCACGGGTCGATGCCATTGGCGTAGTTCGGGCTGGCCGGGTTGCCGGATTGGCCGATGCCGCTCTGGCCCATCATCGGTTCCGCCAGGCCGAAGTCCACAATCATCCGCAGCGCCGGCACCTGGGTCGTGTCGAAACTCTGGCCCCAGCTGTACGGCGCGCTGTTCAGCGTGTTGTGATCGCCACCCGCTGCCAGTGGGCCGCGAATGGTCTGGCCGCTGGTGTTCTTCCAGGTGTAGCTGTGCAGTTTGCCCCACTGCCAGGCCTTGTGATCGGCGCCCAATGCGCTGTCGCCCGCGGTGATCGCGGCGGCCAGGCTGCGGGCCAGGATTGCCGGCTTGTCGGTTTTCTGTCCGGTGCGCGCGTCATTCCAGAACGGGCTGTCTTCGCGCCCCAGCAGGTGGTCGGCCACGGCCGAGTACGACAGGTTGGCGTTGCCGATAAAGGCTTTCCAGGTGGCGCTGTTTTCCGGGCCGAGTTCGTCGAGGAAAATCTGCTTGGCGCTTTCCTGCAGGAACAACTCATAAATCGCCGCGTCGGCGGAGGTGGATGCCAGACGGCCATCAAAGGCCATCAGGCGGCCCAGCGCTTCCCGCGCCTTGGCCTGGTCTGCTGTCGGCAATCCATCGATCGCCTGTTTCAGCGGCTGGGCCATGCCCGGCGCCTGGAACATGCCCTTGAGCTTGGCGGCAAAGGTGGTGGTCTGGTCGTACTGCATGGCGATCATGCTGCGGTTGTCATGCTTGCCGCTGCTGGCCAGTTGCGCGATACGTTCGGCACGTTCCGGCGCCGCCCACGAGTTGGACAATTGCATGCCGTAGCCGCGGGGAATCGTGCGCTGGTTGGCGGTGCCGATCCAGCCCTGGGTCGGGTCCTGATCGTAAGGGTGCAGCATCGCGTCGGCGTAGCCGTCCCAGTCGAAACGCCCGTCCCAGCCCGGCGACGGCACCAGGCCTTCGCCTTCACGGCGGTTCGGGAAGCGCCCGGTGACTTGCCAGCCGATGCTGCTGGCGTCGGCGAAGACCATGTTCAAGGCAATCGCGCGGATTTCCCGGGTGGCGTCAGACGCTTTACCGGCGGTTTGTGCACGGGACAGGTCGAAGAACGCGTCCAGGCTCTTGTCGTCCTTGAAGTCGGCGGTCTGCAAGGCCAGGCCGTAGCCGCTGTTCAGCGACTGGGCACTGTTGAGCAGCGGCCCGTGGCGGGTTTCGTACACCGCTTCGCGAATCGGCCGTTGGCCCTTGGCGAAGTAGGTTTCGTTACGCACGATGGCCGGCAGCCATTTGCCGTTGTTCTCGTAATACAGCGCGTTGCCCTGGCGCTTGACCTTCTCCAGGAACACATCCTGGGTGTCGCCCGAGACCTGGCTCATGCTCCAGGCCACCTTGCCGTTGAAGCCGGAAAGCAGGGTTGGCAAACCGGCGATCGACACACCGGCGGCCTGGTATTTCGGCGAGCGGATTTGCACGTAGTTCCACAGCGACGGCGCCTGCATCGAGGTCGACAGGTCATTGGCCAGCAGGCTCTTGTTGCTGCGGCTGCGCTGCGGGCCGATCGCCCAGTTGCTGGAACTGGACGTGCCCAGGGTGTTCAAGGTGCCGAGGTGTTCGCTGAGGCTGGTCAGCGCGGCGAGGCCCGGGATCTGGCCCAGGTTGATGCCCTTGAGCTTGTCGGACTCGGCCACCGGCAACGGTTCATCCGGGTAGCTTGGGGTCAGCCAGGCGAGTTTGTCGGCGCCGACTTTTTGCGCCAGCACCAACGACGACAACTCTTCCTGCAAGTTGGTCGACTCGCTGAAATTCAGCAGGCAGAACAGCAGCGCGGAGTCTTCCGGCTTCCAGTATTCGGGCTTGTAGCCGCTCTGGGCCAGGTCTGGCGGCAGCTTGTCGCGGTAGCGGAACAGGTAGGCGTTGACCCCGCGCGCATACACTTCAAAGAAGCGCTTGAGGCGTGGCGACGAAGCGTTATACAGCTCGCCGGCGCTCTTGCGCAGGTTGACCGCCCGCATGAAACGGTCGACATCCAGTACGTCCGGCCCCGACATTTCCGCCAGACGGCCCTGGGCCAGCAGGCGCAGGGTGACCATTTGCGTGATGCGGTCGCTGGCGTGCACATAGCCCAGGGTGAACAGCGCGTCATGGAACGTGCTGCTTTCAATCAGCGGGATGCCCTGGCTGTTGCGGCGCACGGAAACGTTCTGCGCGAGGCCCTTGATGGGCTGCACGCCGGAAACCGGAGGCAGTGTGTCTTGGGTGCTTTGTAACTGGCAACCGGCCAGGCCCAAGGCACTGGCAATGGCCGCGGCAACGCCGAACCGGGGAAGAAAATGTGAGAGGGCTGGCGAGGCCATGGCAAAGCTCCTGCGGGGGGTAGCGTCAGTAAAGGCGCTACGTTAGTGAGCGCGGCGAAACGACGCAAGCGGGAGGCGATGCTTATTTTCAGGCAGCCTTCCCACACAAGGTGCAGGAAGGCTGTGTCACTCAGGATTTCGGCGGATTGACCTTCTGCACCAGCTCATAAGCACGCACCGTCGCGGGGCGTTGCTTGATGTGGTTGAACCAGCGCTCTACGTGTGGGAAGTCTTCCAGCTTCTGGCTCTGCCACTTGTGGGAAACGATCCACGGGTAGATCGCCATGTCGGCAATGCTGTATTCCTCGCCGGCCACAAACTGGCGGTCGGCCAGGCGCCGGTCGAGCACGCCATACAGGCGGGCGGTCTCATCCACATAGCGTTTGATCGCGTAGGGGATTTTTTCCGGGGCGAACTGGCTGAAGTGATGATTCTGCCCGGCCATCGGGCCCAGTCCACCCATTTGCCAGAACAGCCATTGCAGCGCTTCCTGACGACCGCGCAGGTCCTGGGGAATGAACTGGCCGGTTTTTTCCGCGAGGTACAGCAGGATTGCACCGGATTCGAACAGGGAAATCGGCGCGCCACCGTCGGTCGGGTTCTGATCAACGATCGCCGGAATGCGGTTGTTGGGGGCGATTTTCAGGAAGTCGGGCTTGAACTGCTCGCCCTGGCCGATGTTGATCGGGTGCACCTCGTAAGGCAGACCGGCTTCTTCCAGGAACAACGACACTTTGTGACCGTTGGGGGTGGTCCAGTAATACAGGTCGATCATGAAGCTCTCCAAGGGTGGTGACGCTTGAGCGAATGCCTGTAGGTATAGGTAATGTTAGGGTGACGAAAATTCAATGAAACATTTGGGTCTATCGATATGGAAATTCGTTCCTGTGGTGAGCGGGCTTGCCCCGCGCCGGGCTGCGAAGCAGACCCAAGACCTGCCTCAGCGTTTTAACTGAAAGAGCGCGCTGGCTGTACTGGGGCCGCTGCGCGGCCCAACGGGGGACAAGCCCCCTCACCATAACAACCGCCTCACTACAGAGGTTTTTGTCGGCAGTTAAGCCACCGCACCATCCACCAACACCTGCAACGTCTGCTGCGAACAGCGCTCGATGCGCACCTGCACGCCATAGACTTCGGCAAACAGTGCCGCATCCAGCACGTCATCCGCTGCACCACTGGCATGCAGCCGGCCCTGGCGCAGCACTGCGATATGGTCGGCATAACGCGCCGCGAGGTTGATGTCGTGCAGTACCACCACCGCAATCAGGTTGTGCTCGCGCACCAAACCCCGAACGCAATCCATGACCTTCAACTGATAGTTCAAATCCAGCGCACTGGTCGGCTCATCCAGCAGCATCACCTGCGGGCGGCGCGCAATCAGTTGCGCCAGGCTGACCAGTTGCCGTTGGCCGCCGGATAACGTGCTTAACAGCTGATCCGCCAGATGAGCGATGCCAATCCGATGCAACGCATCAAACGCCTCGCGCATGCACGCGTCGCTTGAAAGCGGAATGCCCTCGACGTTCGCCACCCGCAGCGCTGCGATCACGCTTTCCATCACGCTCAGGCTCAAGCCCGGCGGCAGGTTCTGCGGCATGTAGGTCACGCGTCGGGCGCGCTCGGCAACGGACATTTTCGTCAGGTCCAAGTCACCCAATCTGACAACGCCCTGCATCTTTTCCAGCCCGGCCACCGCCCGCAACAACGTCGATTTACCCGCACCGTTCGGCCCGATCAGCGCGGTCAGGCTGCCGTGGGCCAGGGTCGGCAAGCTCAAGTCATGCACAATCTGGCGCCGTCCATAACTGACGTGGGCGTTCTGAATCGATAATCCCGTACTCATAACTGCCTCCCGCGCTTGAACACCAGCAACACGAAAATCGGCACACCCACCAGTGCGGTGACGATGCCCACCGGCACAATCACGCCGGGCATGATCAGCTTGCTGGCGATGGACGACAGCGACAGCAGTAATGCGCCGACAAGCGCGCTGGCCGGCAACAGGAAACGCTGGTCTTCACCCACCAGAATCCGCGCGATATGCGGACCTACCAGCCCGATAAAACCGATGGTTCCCACAAACGCCACGGCGGTGGCCGACAGTAGACTGATGCGCAACAACGAGAAAAACCGCAGGCGTTTCACGTCGACGCCGAAGCTTTGCGCGCGATCTTCGCCCATGCGCAGCAAGGTCAGGCGCGGGGCGGCGGCGAAGGAAAAGGGCATGACCACGGCGACCACAAACGCGAGGATGCCGAGCTTGTCCCAGTTGGCCCGGGTCACGCTGCCCAGGGTCCAGAACACCAGTTGTTGCAGCACATCCTCGGTGGCGACCAGTTGCAACAGGGCGACCACTGCATTGCAGCTGAACACCAGCGCAATCCCGAACAGCACCAGGCTTTCCACCCCGGCACCGCGCAGCCGTGACATGGCTTGCAGCAAAAAGACCGAGGCGGCGGCGAACACAAACGCCGAAATGGAAATCGCCGTATTGGCCGACACCCACAGCGTCGTCACCGGAAACACAATCACCAGGGATGCGCCCAGCGCCGCCGCCGAGGAAACCCCCAGCGTGAACGGACTGGCCAGCGGGTTATTAAGGATGGCCTGCATCTCGGCGCCTGCCAGCGACAGTGCGCAACCGACCAACACCGCCATCAAGGCGTAGGGCAGGCGCACGTTCCAGATAATCACCTGGTCGGTGGCGCTCAAGTGGGCCGGGTGCAGCAAACCGTCGAGCAGGGCGCCAAGGCCCATGCCCGACGGGCCGCTGGCCAGGTCCACGAGGATCGCGCAAATCAGCGCGCCCCCCAGCAGGGCCAGCAGCCAGCAGCGGCGCGCGAGCAGGCGGCGATAGCCCAGGCTGGCGGTGGCGAGGTCGAGGGTTTGAGTGGTCATTGGATTCGCAGCCTTGAAAACGACGAAAATCCCTGTCGGTACTCGGTCAGTGTGGGAGCTGGCTTGCCTGCGATGGCGATGGTGAATCCAACACCGCTATCGCAGGCAAGCCAGCTCCCACAGGAACCGTGTCCAGGCAGGGAATGGGGTGTGAGCCTTGGTTACTTGGCCTTGCCATCAATCCAGTAAGCACCCTGCAGCGGCATGCCGAGGAACTGCTGGTTGATCGCTTCCATGGTCGCCTGTGGGTCCAGCTTGGCGAACAGCTCCGGATGGATCCACTTGGCCAGCGCTTCAATCGCCAGCAGGTTGTATGGCGAGTTGTAGAAGTCATGCCACAGGCCGTGGGCATTGCCCTCACGAATCGCCCGAAGGTTCACGAACTCCGGGCGTGCCAGCACGCTGTCAAACGCGGCGCGCGCGTCTTCATTGCTCACGCCAGCCCCCAGAATCAACCCAGGCTTGTGATTGCCGGTGGCCACGTACACATCCGGGTCGGCCTTCAGCGCGTACTCGACACTGATGTCCCCCAGCGCTCCCGGCACCACGTCGGCGGCGATGTTGCGCCCGCCCACCAGTTTGATCACTTCACCCATGCCGCTCTTGCCGGTGGTGTGGCCCGGTGCCTGCCAGGCGCCGGCCAGCAATTCCAGGAACACACTCGGGCGCGGCCCGGCCGGCAAGGTGGCGACGGCGTCGGTGATCACCTTGACGTGCTGGTCGTAAAAGTCGAGGAACGCCTTGGCCTGGGTTTCCCGGCCAAGGGCCTGACCCAGGGCGGTCATGCTGCTGTGGGTGCCTTGCACCGGGTTGATGCGGAAGTCGACGAACAACACCGCGATCCCCGCCTTGGCCAACACATCCGCCACCGGGCTGTGTTCAGTCGGGCCGTGGCCCGAAATGCTGAACACCGCCAGGTCCGGTTTCAGCGAGAGGATTTCCTCGGCGCTGACGCTTTGCTCCGAGGCCTGACCAATCAGCGAGATGTCTTTTACCGTCGGAAATTTCGCCACGTAGGCGTTGTAAGTGTGGGCGTCCAGCAGCTTCAAATCATTCTGCCAGCCGACAATCCGTTGGAACGGCGCGTCCTTGTCCAGCAAGGCAAAGGCCGAAATCAGCCGGCCTTCGCCGAGCACCACACGCTGCACGTGGTCCGGCACGTCGACCTTGCGGCCCAGCACGTCGGTGACTTCATGGGCGGCGGCCGTTTCGGCGTGGCCAAGGATCAGCACGGCAAACAGCGCGCCCAGCTTGAGGAAGTTGCGGGGTTTCAGCATGGCGAGAACTCCAGGTGAAGGCGGCGCATCAGACATCGCTCCAGCGCCGCAAAAGGTTGTGATAGGCGCCGCTCAGTTGCAGCAGCGCGTGGTCGTCGGCGTGTTGCGCGGTGAGGCGTTGAATGGCCACGTCCATGTCCAGCAGCAGTCGGCGCTGGCTGTCTTCGCGCACCAGGCTTTCGATCCAGAAAAAACTGGCGATGCGCTCGCCCCGGGTGACCGGGTTGATCTTGTGCAGGCTGCTGCCGGGATACATCAGCAAGTGCCCGGCGGGCAGCTTCACCGCGTGTTCGCCGAAGGTGTCGCGAATCACCAGTTCACCACCGTCATAGCTGGCCGGGTCGGCCAGGAACAAGGTGGCGGAAATATCGGTGCGTACGCGCTCGCGCACGCCCTTGAGGCCGCGAATGGCATTGTCGATATGCCAGTCGAAGGCCTCGCCGCCACTGTAGCGGTTGAACAACGGCGGGTAGATTTTCTTCGGCAGGGCGGCGGACATGAACAGCGCGTTGTCCGACAGCCGCGACAGAATCTGCTCACCCAGGCGAATCGCTACCGGAGCGTCTTCGGGCAACTGCCGGTTATTTTTCGCCATGGCCGAGCGCTGCCCGGCGGTGACTTTGCCGTCGACCCACGGCTGATGGAGCAAGGTGGCGACGGCCACCTCGACTTCATCGGCGCTCAACAGCGCCGGGATTTCGATCAGCACGGCTTAAAACTCATAGTCGATGCTGGCCGTGAGTGTGCGCCCGGCGCCCGGAATGCCGTAGAGCTGGAAGCCGTCCAGGGACGCGCCGATCTGGCTGTAGTAGAACTTGTTAAACACGTTGTTGAGGTTGAGGTTGACCGTGGTTTGCTTGGTTACTTTGTATTGCGCGGCCACGTTGTTGAGCCAGTAGCCGGGGGCCTTTTCGTGGTCGCGGGTGTAGATCGCGTAGACGCCGGACGGGCCGGTGGCGTAGCTGCTGTTGTTGTTAAGGCCGCCGACGTATTTGTTGTCGCTGTAGCGGCGGCGTCCTACGTATTGCGCGCCGTAGCTCAGGCTCAGGTCGTCGGTGACGGCGTAGGTGGTCCACAGGTTGGCGGTCAGGTCGGGAACGTTCTTGGCTTCCTCGCCTTTGTTGGCGCCCTTGGTCTGGGTGCTTTTGAGCGCCGAGAACCCGCTGTACACCGTCCAGCGCGGGGTGATATTGCCTTGCAGGCCCAGCTCCACGCCGTCTACGCGTTTGGCCGGGAGGGCGCGGACCGGGGCGGTTTCGCCGTCCTGGTATTCCCAGGAGTTGTCCAGTTCGGTGCGGAAGATCGCGGCGGTGATGTTCAGCAGGTCGTGGGCAATGTCCCACTTGGTGCCGATTTCGTAGGTTTTCGACTTGGCCGGGGTGTAGTTGCTGGTGCTGGCGGCGCCGTAGATCTGGTTGTTGGTCGATGCGCCCAGGGCCGAGGGTTGTGCCGCTTCGCTGTAGGACACGTAGATGCTGCCGTTAGGCAAAGGCTTGTACACCGCGCCGACCCGTCCGCTCACGGCACCGTCGGTGCTGTCGACGGATGCCTGGCCACGCTGGGTGGTCTTGGCCTGCCAGTTGTCGTAGCGCAGGGAGCCAAGCACCTGCCACTGTTCGTTCAGGGTGATGGTGTCACCCAGGTAGATGCCGGCGTTGTCGATCACCGAACGCGGCTGGCCTTCGCCCTTGGTCACGGTGGTGCTGGCGAAGCTGTGGTTCGGGTCGTTCATGTCGAAGAACAGATCGCCGGCCGGGACTTCGGCGTTGCGTTTCAGGCCGCCGTAGGTCTCGTGATAGAACTCAAGCCCGCTGACCACCGCGTGTTCCAGGCTGCCGGTGTTGAGCTTGAAGGCGAAGTCGGTCTGGTTGTCGAGGATGGTGTAGCGCGTCGATTGGCCGAAGTCGCTGCCCCGCAGAATGCCGTAGGCGGTGTTACCGCTGTTGGTGTATCCCGGGTAGGCATTTACAGTGCTGCCGGGGACTTGGCTGATCGGCCCTACGCCGGTGTAGCCCAAGGTCGCACAGCGCGTGCCGGTGCAGGTTTTCTGGCCATTGGCGTTGGCGGTAAAGAAGCGTGCGGGTGAAAGCACCGCGAAATTGTCGGTGCGCTCCCACTTGGTCTGGTTTTTCAGGGTCGCTTCGTTCCAGTCGAAATCATGTTCGAAGCGGGTGGTCAGCGAAGTGGTTTTGGTTTGCTGGGTGTACAGGTGCGAATCGCCGTACCAGTTCGAACGCTTCACGCCGGGCATGCGGTCGCCATCGGTGCCGCGCTGGATCGGCACGCCGCCGTCCGGGGTGTTGTCGTCCTTCTGGTAGAAGGTGTCGATAAACAGGCGCGTGTCGGTGCCCAGGCCGAAGCCGAGGGACGTCGCGATGCCCCAGCGGTCGTAGTCCACGTCGTCGCGTTCGGCCACCTGGTTGTAGTGCTTCATCAGGTTGATGCGCAGGGCGGTGGTGTCGTTCAACTGCTTGTTGAAATCGCCCGTGAGGCGGCGGTAGCTGTCGGTGCCGATGCCGGCGGAGAGCGTGTTGGCGTCTCCCAGATGCGCCTCTTTACTCACCAGGTTGACGCTGCCGCCTACGGCGGAAACGCCGGATTCGATCGAACCAGTACCCTTGAACACTTCCGCCTGTTGCAGGTTGAAGGTGTCGGTGCGGGTCGATTGGCCGGCATCGCGCACGCCGTCGACGGTCAGGCTCTGCTCCGAAGAAAACCCGCGAATCGAAAACAGGTCACCCCAGCCCAGGTTGCCTTCGCCGGACATGAAGGTAATGCCCGGCACGTTGCGCAACACTTCCTGCAAGGTTTGCGCGTTCTGCTCCTTGAGCACCTGCTGCGGGACGATGGTCACGCTTTGCGGGGCATCCAGCAGCGGCTGGCTGATTTTTGCCGAGGTCACCCGGTCGACCTTGAAAGTGGAGGTGGCTTCACCGTCGACCTTGATTTCCGGCAGGCTCAGCACCGAATCGTTGGACGCTGCCACCGGCGCATCGGCCCAGGCGGTGGGAGAAAGGCTGCCGGCGGCAAGCAGGCCGAACATCGGCGCAAGGGTAGAGGGCAGCGACAAGGCGCGAGGGGAAGGTAATGGCATTCGGAGTGACCTAGGCTAAATTACAATTAATCTCATTTAGATTCGGTAGTCTAAAGACCGATACCGGCCGCCACGCCGTGGCTTTGTAATGTGGATGCGCGATTACCGCTTCCCACAACATTCCATTACATTTGCGCGTACGCCTGGCTGACGTTTCGGCTATCTCCTGCCTTTTGAGTTTCGGACGAATTGCCCCATGGCCAAGCAAGACCACCTGTTGATCGTTGATGACGACCCGCAAATCCGCCAGCTGTTGTGTGACTACCTGAGTGACGCCGGCTTCCAGGTGTCCACCGCTGGCGACGGCAAGGAAATGCGCCGCCGCCTGGCGCTGAATGTCATTGACCTGATCGTGCTCGACCTGATGCTGCCCGGCGAAGACGGCCTGAGCTTGTGCCGCGAATTGCGGGTGAGCTCCAACACGCCGGTGATCATGCTCACCGCCAAGGGCACGCTGATCGACCGGATTGTCGGCCTGGAAATCGGCGCCGACGATTACTTGCCCAAGCCGTTCGACCCGCGGGAGTTGCTGGTGCGGATCAAGGTGGTGCTGCGCCGGGTGCAGAGTTTTCCGGACCGGGCGCGGCTGGATGAAGCACCGAGCATCAGCTTCGCCGGCTGGCAACTGGACACCCGGGCACGCCAACTGCTCTCGCCGGAAGGTGTGGTGGTGAGCCTTGGCAACTCCGATTACCGGGTATTGCGCCTGCTGTTACAGCACCCCAACCGGCCGCTGAGTCGCGACTTTTTGCTCAACCACGTATTCGACAAGGACAGCACGCCGTTCGACCGCTCGATTGATGTGTGCGTCAGCCGCTTGCGCTCGCAATTGCCGGCCGGGCTGATCAAGACCGTGCGCAACGAGGGTTACATGCTCACCGCCGACGACGTGGCGCTGCAATCGTGAAACTGCTGCCGCGTTCGCTGTTTGGCCGGCTGGTGCTGATCCTGGTCAGCGGCATGCTCGCGGCCCAGGCCCTGACCAGCAGCATCTGGTACGACATGCGCCACGGCCAGGTGCTGGAAATCCCCAGCCGGCTGATCGCCACGCGCCTGGCGGACGTGGTGCGGCTGGTGCACAGCGATCCGGCGCAGGCTGATGCACTGATCAAGATGCTCGATACACCGCGTTTTCGCCTGACGCTCAGTGATCAGGCCAGTGATGTGCCGAGCCGCATCAGCGACAGCGACCAGTCCACCGAGCGTCTGTTGAATAAAGTGCTCTCGGAGAAGACCGGCTACCCGCAGAACCTGCATTTGTTGAGCCTCAAGTTGCTGGACGCCGAAGGCCAGCACGCGGGGCTTTCGACCTTGCTCGGTGCCAAACCGGTGGTGGGACAGTTCCTGATTGACCTGCGTTTGCCGGACGGGCGCTGGTTGCAGGTGGAGGCCACCGAAGAGCAGGGCTGGACCAGTACTTCCCCGATGGACCTGTTATTCGACTACGTGATGCGGATTTATCTGCTGCGGGTCGTGGTGCTGGTGATCATCGCCCTGGTGGCCGTTCGTCTGGCCATTCGCCCGCTGAATGCGTTGGCCAAGGCGGCTGAAGCGTTAGGCCGGGACATTCAACGGCCACCGCTGGCCGTCGACGGCCCCACCGAAGTGCGCCGCGCCGCCCAGGCGTTCAATGCCATGCAGCAGCGGCTGATCGCCAACATTGCCGAGCGCACGCGTTTCCTGGCGGCGATTTCCCACGACCTGCGCTCTCCCATCACACGCCTGCGCTTACGCACGGAAATGCTCGACGACAACCGCACCAAGGAGCGTTTTCGCAGCGACCTGGAAGAAATGGAACACATGGTGTCCAGCACCCTGGATTTTGTCAGCAGCGGCGAAATCAACGAGAAACGCCAGAACATCGACATCAACGCCTTGCTGCAAAGCTTGCAGGCAGACCTTCAGGATGTGGGTGAGACGGTGACGATAGAAGGGCGGGCCAAACAGCCGCTGCCGGGGTACGCCCGCAGCCTCAAGCGTTGCGTGCAGAACCTGCTGGAGAACGCAGTGCGTTATGGCAGCGAGGTGGTGGTGCGGGTTGAGGACAAGGCGGACAGCTTAAGGATTGTGATCAGCGACCGTGGTCCCGGGATTCCCCAGGAACAGCTGGAGCAGGTGATGGAGCCGTTTTACCGGGTGGAAGGCTCGCGCAATGTGGAAACCGGCGGCTACGGGCTGGGGTTGAGCATCGCGCATACGATTGCCAGTGCCCATGACGGGCGGTTGAGCTTGAGCAATCGGGAAGGCGGGGGATTGGAGGTGGTGTTGCAGTTTCAGCGCAAGGCTCAAGGCTGAGTCAGCACTTTGTGATCAGGGAGGTAGTGTGGCGAGGGAGCTTGCTCCCGCTGGGCTGCGCAGCGGCCCCAAAAAAAGCGGGAGCGCTGCGCACTCCAGCGGGAGCAAGCTCCCTCGCCACAACAAGTCCCTCATCACAAAAGGTGGTTATCGCACAGGTATCAAGCCCCGTGGCACTTCTTGAATTTCTTCTCGCTGCCGCACGGGCATGGATCGTTGCGACCCACGTCCTTCAACGTGTTGCGCACCGGCTCCTGGTGAGCGTGGCCGCAGTTCGGGCCGTGGACATGGCCGTGGTCGTGATCATGGTGATCGTGATCGTGGTTACAGTCAGGACCATGGACATGGGGTTGCTGAGTCATCGATGTCGCTCCGGAATAAAATCGCCGGGGATTATCTCGCCATTGCGCAGCACCTGCACGTCGTTCCCGATAAATAAACCGGTTTTCAACTCGCCTTCAAGACGATAGGGCACGGGCTCCCGAGGATTTTTCAACATATCGACCACATCGCGGATTTGTGGCCACAGGTTGGTACGCACCGAAACCCGGAAAAAAGCGTGGCTGTGGGGCGGTACGGTCAGCCATTCGTTGGACTCGCCCTCGGTCAGCACCATCGTGCCCAGGCTGACCTTGTACACCAGGCCCCGCACGGTCAAATCGTTGTCGTCGCGGTTATCCACGCGAAAGTACAGCTTGAACTTCTGCTCCAGCAACTTGACCCGCACCGGGTCGACCTTGACCAGCCGGACCTCGGGGGCAGGCGCGTCGTCGGCAAACCAGGACGCGCAGCCGGAAAGCCCTAGCATCAATGCCAGCAGAAGGCTGTAAGTCCTGAATACCCGCGCCTGAGAAACCATGCCGTTACTCCGTATGAAGAGTCAGCATAGCAAGCGCGAGCCTACCGGGTATCAATGAATGTCAGAGGTAGCTGGAACAGCACTTCTTGAATTTCTGCCCGCTGCCGCACAGGCAGGCGTCATTGCGTCCGGCCTTCACGTCCACCGTTGGGTCGATGAAGTACCAGTGTTCATTGTTCTGTACGAACGATGAGCGCTCGCGGTGACTGTGTTCGCCAGTGCTGTCATGCCAGCGTGCGGTAAAGGTCACAAAGGCGTGTTCCGGCTGGCCGCCGAACACTTCGGAGCTTTCCACCGTCAGGCCCAGCCAGGTGCTTTGGGCACTCCAGGCGCCGATGGCGGCCGTGTCCAGCCCGGCTTGTTGCGCAGGTAACGTGGTGGCCACCAGGTAGTCCACCAGGCCCAGCACATAGGCGCTGTAGCGCGAGCGCATCAATGCTTCGGCGCAAGGAGCCGGGTGGCCGGCGTGATAATGGCCGCAGCAGGCATCCAGCAGGTTGCCACTGCCGCAGGGGCAAATGGATGTACTCATCGGGTTACCACCAATACTTGCCAAAGTTTTGCGGGTTGGCCCAGAAGCGGGCGTTCAGCCAATCCGGCACCTGTTTATAGTCAAGCAGATCATAGGTAAACAGTGTCAAAACCTGATCGTCACGCTGGAAACGCTCGCTGGCTTGCAGGGCCAGGGAAAAGAAGTCGGTGTCCTTCCAGTTGCAGGCGGCCAGGTCCACCAGCACTGCAATGCGGCTGGCATTGAGGTTGCGAATGCCCCCCAGCAGGGTCAGGCCCGCAGGTTTTGACAGGTGTTCCAGGCAATCGACCACCAGCGCCAGGTCAAAACGCTGGGCGGCGAGGTCGGCGGGCAAGGGACCGGGCTCGGCGAAGGACACCACGGTATCCGGGTGGGCCTCCTTGAACGCATCCAACGCCGGGAACTGGCTGGCACCCAATAAAAGCAGGCGTTTTGGCGCGTGTAGATCAAGCAGCGCGGCGAGCGCTTGCTGGGGTGTACGGGCAGAAATACCGGCGGTCATCGAAGATCCTCACATCAGGACCGTAGAGACTAGCCTGCCTGAGCGTGCGGGCCTAGAGCGGGCGGTGAGAATAAACAGCCGGGCCCAATGAATACAGGGGTGTGACACGCTGGCGCAGATGAAAAGAGCCGTCTTTACTCCACTCGTCGGCCCCCGCCGATCCCCTCAGGAGAAAGTCAGATGAGCATCATGCGGACAGCTCTACCCTTGGTTCTGCTAACCGGAGTATTGACAGGTTGCGCAGGCTTGCAAAAAACCGACTGGCCCACCTGCGCCGCGGTTGGCGGTGTGACCGGTGCTGCCATCGGCGCGACTGAAAGCTCTGCCTATGCGGGCTATGGTGCGTTGCTGATTGGCGGCATGGCCGGCGCCTATTGCTGGGTGCACGGCGACGGTGACGAAGACGGCGACGGCGTGCCGGACAGCCGCGACAAGTGCCCGGGTACGCCAAAAGGCGTGCAGGTGGATGCCAATGGCTGCCCACCGGTTCCGGTAGCCGTGGTTCAAGAAGAAGTGGTGGTGGTCAAGGAAGAGACCATCGTGATTCGTGACGTGCACTTCGAGTTCGACTCCGCCAAGCTGACGGCCGCCGATAAAACCAAGCTCGATACCATCGCCACCCGCCTGAAAAAAGAGGCCCCGAGTGCGCAACTGCGCGTCAGCGGGCATACCGACAGCGTCGGTAAAGACGCCTACAACCAGAAGCTCTCTGAACGACGCGCTCACTCGGTAACCGACTACCTGGTCAGTTCCGGCATCCCGCGCAGCAGTTTTGTCTCGGTGACCGGCGCCGGTGAAAGCCATCCGGTGGCGGATAACAAAACCGCTGACGGCCGCGCGCTGAACCGCCGCGTGGAAATTCAGATCAACCGCTGACAAAGCCTCAACGCCCCCGTGGGATCCACGGGGGCCCCTTCATCAATTTTTTAATCCTTCACTGGCACAACGCCTGTAGAAGTCGTTACTGTGCGCCCAAAGAATAATGTGCAAGGGGAGCGTGCGGGATGAAGGTGTTTTGGGGGCTGGGGAAGTTTTTGACGTTGCTGTTCTGGGTCGTGGTGGTGGTCAATCTGTTCTCGCCGCTGATCAACCCGTTCCACCTGTTGGTCAATCTGGCCGGCAGCCTGTTGCTGTTGACCCACCTTCTTGAATTGCTGCTGTTCAACGGCAGCGTGAAAAATCGTGCCCATCCCTGGCGTGACCGCTTGCAGATCCTGCTGGTGGGTATGTTCCATGTGCAGAGCCTTTCGGCGCCGGCACCGGTTAATGATGTAAACAAGGAGGCCAATCATGCGTAAGGTTTTTCTGTTGGCCCTGTTGGTCAGCCCCATTGCCCTGGCCCAGAGCGTCAGCGTTGACACCAATTCGTTGATGCGCCTGCCCAACAGCAGCAGCGTGTTGCAATTGGAGCGGCTGGAGGTGGCGGATTACGGCACCTTGCTGATCCCCTCAAATATCACCCAGGTGACGGTGGATGAGCTGCACCTGGGCCGCGAAGCACGTATCGCCATCGTGCCCGGCAGCACCGCCCTGCAACTGCAGGTGCGCCAGGCGCAGCTGGAGCATGGCAGTCAGATCACCTCGCGTGGTGCGCCCGGTACCCATGAACGTCCGGCCAAGGCCGGGCGTGACTTGGTGTTGCGCATCAATTCGCTGACGGCCGATGAGCTGTCGGTGGATGCCCGCGGCGGCGCGGGCGCCCAGGGTTATGCCGGACTGGACGGTGCCAACGGCGAAGACCCGGGTTGCACCTGGGGTTCGGCCGGGCGCGGTGCCAATGGCGACAACGGTGGCGACGGGCTGCCGGGTGCGGCGGGTGCGCAGGTTCGAGTGGAATTGCCGCAAGACTTCCCGGGGGAAAAGATCAAGGTCTGGGTGGACGGCGGTGCCGGTGGTTTGGCGGGCACGGCGGGCAAGCCGGGTAAAGGCGGGCAGTCCAAGGGGTGCCTGGTGTACCGCGCCGATGGCGGCGAGAAAGGCCGGGCCGGGTTGGAAGGTCAGCCGGGGCCAGCGGGGCCTGCGGGTGCTGTGACTGTTCAACGGCTTTAATGCTTTACCTGTGGC
>NZ_AHHC01000090.1:0-92022 GCF_000242655.1 Pseudomonas sp. PAMC 25886 | reverse complement strand
CGGCCAGCGTGGCAATCGGGTGCGGGCCGAGCCTGCGCCCCAGCGGACCATGGGCAAGCGCCAGAGTCTGGTGGCCATCGGTTCGTCTGCCGGTGGTCCGGCTGCCCTGGAATCCCTGCTCAAGGGCTTGCCCCGGGACTTTTCGCCAGCCATTGTGCTGGTGCAGCATGTGGACCAGGTATTCGCCGCCGGCATGGCCGAATGGCTGAGCAGTGCCTCGGGCCTGCCGGTGCGCCTGGCCCGGGAAGGCGAGCCGCCACAAAGCGGCGTGGTGCTGCTGGCCGGCACCAATCATCACATTCGTTTGCTGAAGAACGGGACGCTGGCCTACACCGCCGAGCCCGTGAACGAAATTTACCGGCCGTCCATCGACGTGTTTTTCGAGAGCGTCGCCAGTTACTGGAGCGGCGATGCCGTCGGCGTGCTGCTGACCGGCATGGGCCGTGACGGCGCCCAGGGACTTAAAATGATGCGTCAGCAAGGCTACCTGACCATCGCGCAGGACCAGCAAAGCTGTGCTGTTTACGGCATGCCCAAAGCGGCAGCGGCGATCGACGCGGCTGTTGAAATTCGCCCATTGGACAGAATTGCGCCACGATTGCTGGAGGTATTCGCAAGATGACCGATATCACACGCTGTCCTGGCCTGCAGGTAGTAATTCAGGTGACTGCAAATGAATGATTTACAGCTCGACGACTTCAAGACCGACGAAAACGCCGCCATGGTGTTGCTCGTCGACGACCAGGCCATGATCGGCGAAGCCGTACGCCGGGGCCTGGCCCATGAAGACAATATCGACTTCCACTTTTGCGCCGACCCGCACCAGGCCATTGCCCAGGCGATTCGTATCAAACCGACGGTGATCCTGCAGGACCTGGTGATGCCGGGCCTCGACGGCCTGACCCTGGTGCGCGAATACCGCAATCACCCGGCGACGCAGAACATCCCGATCATCGTGCTCTCCACCAAGGAAGACCCGCTGATCAAGAGCGCAGCGTTTGCCGCCGGGGCCAACGACTACCTGGTCAAGCTGCCGGATAACATCGAACTGGTGGCGCGCATCCGCTACCACTCGCGCTCCTACATGACCCTGTTGCAGCGGGACGCGGCCTACCGCGCGCTGCGGGTCAGCCAACAGCAGCTGCTGGACACCAACCTGGTGCTGCAACGGCTGATGAACTCCGACGGCTTGACCGGGCTGTCCAACCGCCGGCATTTCGACGAATACCTGGAACTGGAGTGGCGCCGTGCCATGCGTGACCAGACCCAACTGTCGTTGCTGATGATCGACGTGGACTTCTTCAAGACCTACAACGACAGTTTTGGCCACCTGGAAGGCGACGAAGCGTTGCGCAAGGTCGCTGCGACCATTCGTGACGCCAGCAGCCGTCCCTCGGACTTGCCGGCGCGTTACGGCGGTGAAGAGTTTGCCCTGGTGCTGCCCAACACCTCGCCGGGCGGCGCCCGGCTGGTGGCCGAGAAACTGCGCCAGGCGGTGGCTGCGCTGAAAATCCCGCACATCAGCCCGGCCGAAGGGGCGAGCCTGACCATCAGTATCGGCCTGTCGACCATGACCCCGGTACAGGGCACCGATTGCCGGCAGTTGATCTCGTCGGCGGACAAGGGCCTGTACCTGGCCAAGCACAATGGGCGCAATCAGGTGGGGATCGAATAATTCCTGCCACCCACTTTGTGGTTGAGGGGCTGTTGTGGCGAGGGGGCTTGTCCCCCGTGGGGCTGCGTAGCAGCCCCGTTTAAGAACGGCGTTTCCTCTCAGTTAGAACTCCATAGCCTGTATTGGGGCCGTTTCGCAGCCCAACGGGGGACAAGCCCCCTCGCCACAGGTGGGTGCTCGCAGCTCCAGGCAAGTGGCACATAGCACAATCGGCCAAGCGGACTGCCGTTATCAGCCGTTTGTCGTTATACTCGTCGGCTTTCAAAAGTTCGCCAACGAGTGCTGCCCGCCATGGAAATCAACCCGATCCTTAACACCATCAAGGACCTGTCCGAGCGCTCCGAAACTATTCGGGGGTATCTTTGACTACGATCAAAAGCATGAGCGTCTGACTGAAGTCAATCGCGAGCTTGAAGATCCGGCTGTCTGGAACAAACCTGAATACGCCCAGGAACTGGGCCGCGAGCGCGCTGCGCTGGCGCAGATCGTCGAGACCCTCGACGAATTGAACACCGGTCTGGGCGATTGCCGCGACCTGCTGGACATGGCCGTCGAGGAAGACGACGAAGGCGCAGTGGGCGATGTTGTCGCCGAGCTGGCCCGTCTCGAGGAAAACCTCGCCAAGCTTGAATTCCGCCGCATGTTCAGCCACGAAATGGACCCGAACAACGCCTACCTGGATATCCAGGCCGGTTCCGGCGGCACCGAAGCCCAGGACTGGGCCAACATCCTGTTGCGCATGTACCTGCGCTGGGCTGACAAACGCGGTTTCGACGCGACCATCATGGAGCTGTCGGCCGGTGAAGTCGCCGGTATCAAGGGCGCGACCGTGCACATCAAGGGCGAATACGCCTTTGGCTGGCTGCGTACCGAGATCGGCGTGCACCGTCTGGTGCGCAAGAGCCCGTTCGACTCCGGCAACCGTCGCCACACCTCGTTCTCCGCGGTGTTTGTCTCGCCAGAGATCGACGACAAGGTGGAAATCGAGATCAACCCGGCAGACCTGCGGATCGACACCTACCGTTCCTCCGGTGCCGGTGGTCAGCACGTAAACACCACCGACTCGGCCGTACGTATTACCCACGTACCGACCAACACCGTGGTCAGCTGCCAGAACGAACGCTCCCAGCACGCGAACAAGGACACCGCCATGAAAATGTTGCGGGCCAAGTTGTACGAGCAGGAAATGCAGAAGCGCAACGCAGCTTCCCAGGCGCTGGAAGACACCAAGTCGGATATCGGCTGGGGTCACCAGATCCGTTCGTATGTGCTCGATGCGTCGCGGATCAAGGATCTGCGCACCAACATCGAACGCAGCGACTGCGACAAGGTGCTCGACGGTGATATCGACGAGTACCTGGAAGCCAGCCTGAAATCTGGCCTGTAACCCCTTGTAGGAGCCGGCTTGCCGGCGATCCCCGGCCGCAGGCCGGGGACAACGAACCTGATGGAAAATTAAAGACATGAGCGACCAACAACTCGACCAGGCCCTGCAACAGGAAGAAAACTCCCTGATCGCCCTGCGCAAGGAAAAGCTTGCTGCCGAGCGCGCCAAGGGCAATGCCTTCCCGAACGACTTCCGCCGCGAAAACTACTGCGATGCCTTGCAGAAACAGTACGCGGACAAGACCAAGGAAGAGCTGGCAGAGGCTGCAATCCCGGTCAAGGTTGCCGGTCGCATCATGCTCAACCGTGGCTCGTTCATGGTGATCCAGGACATGACCGGTCGCATCCAGGTCTACGTCAACCGTAAAACCCTGTCCGAAGAAACCCTGGCCTCGGTGAAAACCTGGGACATGGGCGACATCATTGCCGCCGAAGGCACCTTGGCCCGTTCCGGCAAGGGCGACCTGTACGTCGAAATGACCAACGTGCGCCTGCTGACCAAATCCCTGCGCCCGCTGCCGGACAAGCACCACGGCCTGACCGACACCGAGCAGCGCTATCGCCAGCGCTACGTTGACCTGATCGTCAACGAAGAAGTGCGCCAGACCTTCCGTGTGCGTTCGCAGGTCATTGCGCACATCCGCAGCTTCCTGATGAAGCGCGACTTCCTGGAAGTGGAAACGCCGATGCTGCAAACCATCCCGGGTGGTGCAGCAGCCAAGCCATTCGAAACCCACCACAACGCGCTGGACATGGAAATGTTCCTGCGTATCGCGCCTGAGCTGTACCTCAAGCGTCTTGTTGTCGGCGGCTTCGAAAAAGTGTTCGAGATCAACCGCAACTTCCGTAACGAAGGCGTTTCGACTCGTCACAACCCTGAATTCACCATGTTGGAGTTCTACCAGGCCTACGCCGACTACGAAGACAACATGGACCTGACCGAAGAGCTGTTCCGCGAGCTGGCGCAGCTGGTCCTGGGCTCCACCGACGTGCCGTACGGCGACAAGGTGTTCCACTTCGGCGAGCCGTTCGTGCGCCTGTCGGTGTTCGATTCGATCCTCAAGTACAACCCTGAGTTGACCGCTGACGACCTGAACGACATCGACAAGGCCCGTGCCATCGCCAAGAAGGCCGGTGCCAAGGTGCTGGGCTTCGAAGGCCTGGGCAAATTGCAGGTGATGATTTTCGAAGAACTGGTGGAGCACAAGCTGGAACAGCCGCACTTCATTACCCAGTACCCGTTCGAAGTGTCGCCGCTGGCCCGTCGCAACGATGACAACCCGAACGTCACCGACCGTTTCGAGCTGTTCATTGGCGGCCGCGAAATCGCCAACGCCTACTCCGAGCTTAACGACGCGGAAGACCAGGCCGAGCGCTTCATGGCCCAGGTGGCTGACAAGGACGCCGGTGACGACGAGGCGATGCACTACGACGCCGACTTCGTTCGCGCCCTGGAGTACGGCATGCCGCCAACGGCCGGTGAAGGTATTGGCATCGACCGGTTGGTGATGTTGTTGACCAACTCGCCGTCGATCCGCGACGTGATCTTGTTCCCGCACATGCGGCCACAAGCGTAACCGTAGCGAAATCCGAAGCCGCCTTTTATAAGGCGGCTTTTTTATGTGGCGTTTATAAGCGTCAAGTAAACAGCGCCAGGTGATCGTTCCCACGCGGAGCGTGGGATGATCGTTCCCATGCTCCGCGTGGGAATGCAGCCCGTGACGCTCCGCGTCACACTGTGGAGGAAGATCCGTCGTGAACCGCGTAATGGCTCAAAAGGGTGCCGCCGGCATTGCCGCTGCCGTGGCTGAAAGTGTTCAGTACCAGGGCCGCAAGGCCAGTCGCCGGGGCAGTGAGCAACGCAGGCAAGACATTCTCGATGCGGCGATGCGCATCGTGGTGCGTGAGGGTGTGCGTGCCGTGCGTCACCGTGCAGTAGCGGCGGAGGCCGGGGTACCGTTGTCGGCCACCACCTATTACTTCAAGGACATCGATGACCTGCTCACCGACACCTTCGCCCAATACGTGGAACGCAGCGCGGCGTTCATGGGCAAGTTGTGGGTGCGTAACGAGGGCCTGCTGCGGGAGATGGTCGCGTATGGCGACGGCAGCCCGCAGTCGCGCTCGCAACTGGCCGATGACATCGCGCGCCTGACCGCCGATTACGTGCAACGCCAATTGCTCAACCGTCGCGAGCACCTGATGGCCGAGCAGGCGTTTCGCCAGGAGGCGCTGCTGAACCCGCGCCTGGCCGACCTGGTGCGTTCCCACCAGCAAATCCTGCTACAGGGCACTTGCCAGTTTTTCCAGGTATTGGGTTCACGCGAGCCGCAACAGGATGCCAAAGTGTTGACGGCGATTATCGGTCGGATGGAATATCAGGGCCTGCTGGGCGGGGCAGAGCCTCTGACCAGCGAAGAAATGCTTGAGATCCTCAAGCGTTACATGCATTTGGTGTTGGCTTCGGTCTGACACAGGGGATTGTCCAATGAAAGCCTGGCGTGTCGTCGTGATCGCCTTGTCGTTCCTGTTGCTCAGCGGTTGCCTGGTGACCTTCAAGGACCCGCTGCCGGCCAGCGAAGCGGCGCCTGATGCGCTGTTGGGCAAATGGGCCAGCAAAAATGCCTGGGGCGAGCCGCTCAACCTGCAAATCAGCCGCGTTGGCGAGCATCGCTACAAAGCCGTGAGCTACCCTAAAGCCAAACCGGGCCAGCGGGATGAATACCTGTTCACGGTTTCCCGGCATGGCAGCCGCTGGTATTTGTCGGCGCCGTTGCCGGCCAAATTCGGCGGGCATTACATCCTCGCCGGGTTCGAATTGAATGATGAACACGAACTGGTGGTCTACAACCTCGACCTGGATCAGGTCCACCAGGCTATCGGGCAGAAGGCCTTGAGCGGCAGCACTGTCGAAACCGTCGAAGGCGCCGGTGTGCTGGTCGATAGCCCCATGACACGGGTGTTTGACTACCTGGATGACCCGGCCAACGCCGACGTGTTCGTCGAAGCCGTGCGCTACCAGCGTGCGGGCAAATAACGTTTAAAGAGGAAGCTCCGGGTGGACGATTACCAGCAGACGATACGCACCTTGTCCGATCGCATTGTGCTGGCGCAAACACCGATTCGCGTCCTCGACGCCGTGAAGTGGGACGAAAATATTCGCCAGGGATTCCTCAAGGGCAAGGGCAAGGAAATGCCCGCGGTGGACCGCGACTACTACCTGAACCGGCCGCTGTCGTTCGATTCCAGCGCGGTGAAGCTGGAATTCCAGAACATCGAGCGTGACATCACCCGCCAGCTTGGCCAGTTCAACCCGGTCGGGCAGATCATGCGGCGCATGTGCAAGGAATACCGCATGGTGGTGCGCATGCTCGAAGCGCGCGGCACCGAGGATTTCGGCCTGATCTCCCAGGAGCTGTATGGCGCCGCCTCCGATGCGTTCCACGCCGGTGACCCGACCCTGGCCGACCTCGGCCTGATGATGTCGGACTACCTGAACAATATCGACGGCCGTGGCGACCTCAAGGACGAAGCCAAGACCCTGACCGCCAAGGACGCCGTCAACCTGCTGCAAAGCCGCTTGAACAAGGTGTTCGGCGAGGCCGAGGAAACCATCCGGGTGTTCGAGTCCGACGGTATCGTGGCGGATGCGGCGGCAGGCGCCGACTACATCAAGATCCGCGCTGACGCGATGTTCAACGACCGTGACGTGCGCGCCCTGGAAGTCCATGAAGGCCTGGTGCATGTGGGCACCACCCTCAATGGCCAGAACCAGCCGATCTGCACCTTCCTGTCCAAGGGCCCGCCCTCGTCGACGGTGACCCAGGAAGGCCTGGCGATCCTGATGGAAATCATCACGTTCGCTTCCTACCCCAGCCGCTTGCGCAAACTGACCAACCGCACCCGTGCCATTCATATGGTGGAGCAGGGCGCCGACTTCCTGCAGGTGTTCGAATTCTTCCGCGAGCAGGGCTTTGAGATGGCGGAAAGCTACGGCAACGCCAGCCGGGTTTTCCGTGGGTCGACGCCGACGGGCCTGCCGTTTACCAAGGATTTGTCCTACCTCAAGGGCTTTATCATGGTTTACAACTACATTCAGTTGGCGGTGCGCAAAGGCAAGCTGGAACAAGTACCGCTGCTGTTCTGCGGCAAGACCACGCTTGAAGACATGCGCACCCTGCGCCAACTGGTGGATGAAGGCCTGGTGGTGCCGCCCAAATACCTGCCGGACCAGTTCCGTGACATGAATGCGTTGGCGGCGTGGATGTGCTTCTCCAACTTCCTCAACCATTTGAGCCTGGACCGGATCGAGGCGGATTACTCCAATATCCTTTGAGGGATTTCCCTGAAAGAACTCGGTCAAAATGTGGGAGCTGGCTTGCCTGCGATGACGATGGTGAGTCCAACACCGTTATCGCAGGCAAGCCAGCTCCCACAGTTGATCTTCATCAGCCATGGGGCTCTGTTCCAACCCATTCACGAGGCTTCAACGGATGAGAATCCTCGGCATTCTGTGCCTGCTACTGACCCTGAACGGCTGCAGCTCCCTGCTGTTCTACCCGGAGCGCGGCTTGCCGTTCACCCCGGAAAAGGCCCGGCTGCACTACCGTGACGTCACGCTGACCACCGCCGATGGCCTCAAGCTGCACGCCTGGTGGCTGCCAGCCAAGGCCGGCGTGCCGCTCAAGGGCACGGTGCTGCACCTGCATGGCAATGGCGGCAACCTCGCCTGGCACCTCGGTGGCAGTTGGTGGTTGCCGGAGCAGGGCTATCAAGTGCTGTTGGTGGACTATCGCGGTTACGGCCTGTCCGAAGGTGAACCTTCGCTGCCGGCGGTCTATCAGGACATCGACGCGGCCTTCAAGTGGATCGACAATGCCCCCGAAACCCAGGGCCAGCCGTTGATCGTGCTCGGCCAAAGCCTGGGCGGTGCGCTGGTGGTGCACTATCTGGCCGCCCATCCCGAGCGTCAGCCGCAGCTCAAGGCGCTGGTGCTGGACGGTGTGCCGGCCAGTTATCGTGACGTAGGACAATTTGCACTCAGCACCTCCTGGTTAACATGGCCGTTCCAGGTGCCGTTGTCGTGGCTGGTGCCGGACGCCGACAGTGCGATCAACGCCATGCCCCAACTGACCGGCGTGCCGAAACTGTTGTTCCACAGCCTCGATGACCCGATCGTGCCGTTGTCCAACGGCATTCGCCTGTATCAAGCTGCGCCGCCACCGAGGGTGCTGCAACTGACCCGGGGTGGCCATGTGCAGACCTTTGCCGACAAGACCTGGCAAACCGTGATGCTGCGCTACCTCGATGACCCGCAGCATTTCAACGGGCTGCGCCGCCTGGGGGAAATCCCCAATTACCCGACGGCCCCGAATTCCAACGCAGAGAACCCGCAATGAGCGAAGAACGCAACATGATCCCCCTGATCCTCACCGGTATCGGCACCATCATCGGCACCGTCGGCTGCCTGTGGTACTACGGCTATCTGCATTTCGCCAAGCCCGAGGATGCGTTGCTGCTCAGCGACTTCACCATGCTCAAGACTGTGCCGGGCGAGGACTACAAAATCTCCCTGACCCCGGCTGCGCAAGTGGCGCAATGTGTCGACGGCGTGCTGGTGCTGTTTGACACCGAACAGAAAGGCCTGACGGGCGTGCTGGTAAACAGCAAGAAACAGGCAGTGCGCTGCATGGGCCAGGAAACGCCGCAACTGGAGCAGTAAGACAGATTGTGTGAGAAACGCTGGAACTATTCCGGATTGATTACCACAGATTTCGAGCCGGTCAGCGTCGCTGATTCGGTTACTTAATGTGGAGTCATCTATATGCGAGTTAATGATTCATCCTATCCAGTCGGTGGCAATTTTGGCACTGAGGGTATTCAGGGTTCAGATCCTGCCCAGGCAGCGGCTAGCCAAGTCGCAGGCCAAGTCGGCGGCAGCCAGAGTGCAGGGGGAGATGATCTTCTGGAGTTGCTCAAAAAGATGCTGATGCAAGCCGAACAACAAGGCAGCCAGGGCCAAGGTTCACAGGCTGGCAATGGCGGCGGTGGCGGGCAGATTCAGTTTTGAGTGGGTAAAAGCCCTGGAGATATCGCGTTGCTCCACAGGTAACTCCAAACAAAAAACCCCGCCTATTGGCGGGGTTCTTTATGGCGCATCAGTCGATCAGTTGGCCATCGACGAACGTGGCTTGACCGGCTGGTTGTCGTTGGAGATGGTCACTTCAACGCGGCGGTTCATGGCACGGCCCGAAACGCTGCTGTTATCGGCAACCGGGTATTCCTTGCCATAGCCCTGGGTCACGATGCGCGAGATATCCACACCCTGATTGGCCAGAGCACGTTGTACGGACGCGGCACGGCGCTCGGACAGGCTCTGGTTGTACGAGTCGGAACCGGTGCTGTCGGTGTAGCCTTCAACAATCACTTTGCGGTCCGGGTTGTCGCGCAGGAACTGCGCCAGCTTGGTGATGTTCACCAGGCCGCTGGATTTCAGGTCGGACTTGTTGGTGGCGAACAACACGTCACCAAAGGTCACCAGGGTACCGCGATCGGTTTGCTTGGCGTTCAAGCTGTCTTGCAGTTGCTTGATCTGCGCGTCGCGGGCTTCCAGCAGGGCGCGGGCACGTTCGTCGCCGGCATTTTTCAGCTTGGCTTCGGACTCACGCAGGACGATGGTGTCCTTGGCCACTTCAACGCGCTGGTTGGTCAGGTAGGCCAGTTGGTCGACTTTCTTCTGGTCTTCCTTGTCGCGGTAGGCCTTGTCAGCCTTGTCCAGCCATTCGCTGGCATCTTTGGTTTCCAGCGCCGCTACTTTGGTGGCTTGCGGGTTGGCTTGCAGGGCCGAGAAGTTGGTCCGAGCGTTTTCCAGGTTCTGGTTCGGCGGGGTGGAGCAAGCCGCCAGAGCAACGCTCATCGCCAGCAGGGCAGGGATCATCAATTGTTTACGCATAGTCGTGTCGTCCTTTCAATTCGATTTCGGGTGCAATGCAATCAGGGGCGGCGGGTTATTGCTGTGGTTTGATCACAGCCGGGCGCATGCCTTCCTGACGCAGCTCCTGAACAGCTTTCTGGGAATCCTTCACAGCCTGTTCGGCCTTGGCAGCCTGGGCTTTACGCTCTGCTACGCGAGCGTCCCACTCGGCTTGTTCGGCCAGGCGACGGGCCTCGTCATAGTTCTTGTCGTGCATGGCGATTTCGGCTTGTTTCAGTTTGTCCTGAGCCGACTTCATCTCCACGGCTGCGAACTCGGTACCACCGGCGCTGACGGCGCTGTTGACCGCAGATTGGGTCACTGCGTATTGCTCAGTCGGTGGATTGCCGGCGCAGCCAGCCAGAACGAAGCTGGTGCCGATTGCCAGCGCGGCCAATTTAAGCCCGCGCAGGTGGTTAAACGAGGTTTTGGCAGTGCTGGTCTTCATCGTCTTCAACTCCATTAGGTAACTCCTGAAAAACATCAAAATCCATCTCCGGTGTGCAGTGAGTGCGGGGTCCGGCGGTAAGGCTCAGGACGCCTTTCAAACGGCTGTTCCAAGTGATGGCTTACTGGCTGTGACCGGAGGCTTTTTTGAATAGTTCAGCGAAGATGGCGATTTGCCTAAAAAAATATTTGACTGAACGGTCAGCGTTTAAAAGTTGGAACTTTTGCGATGCGCAGGGGTATCCGGGGCCTCTGGGAGGCCCGGAATACATGGGGTGGCGATTTTTTAGCGGAGGTTGATCAGTGTTTTTGCTTGTCGGATTGAGCTGACAAATCGTGCAGGTAGCGCCGTGACAGCGTCAGAAACCGCGGCGTAGGGCCGACGTCTTCGTAGAGCGGATCGCCTTCCTCATCCGTGGCAATGACCTGCTTGCCCTTGATGTAGGGAAAGCTCGCTTCCAGCTCTTCAAGGGCTGCGCCGATCAATTCGCCGAGCAGTTCTTCGGTATGGCGTTTGGGGTACATTTCGGAGATCGCCGCCAGCCTGGCAGCGGCTTCTACGTCCAGATGGATGGCGTATTCGGTTTTGGTCAGGCGACCCTTGGCGTTCTCTTCCCAATGCTGGGCCAGTTCTCGGATTTTCATGGCAACCTCAATGGAGCCCACGGTAGGCGGGCGATGATGAGTGACCAGCCGACCAGCGCGGATAACGCTGCGGCTTACTGTTGAGACTAGCTGCAACTCACAAGGTTTAAAGTTCCTTGTAAGACGCCGCCGTGGGCGGCACTCTTGAAGATCAAAGCGTCCCGGATTTTCTGCTGGAGATTGGCTGATGAGCGATATCGATGCACGTTTGCGTGAGGATGTTCACCTGCTGGGTGAGCTGTTGGGCAACACGATTCGAGAGCAGTACGGCGATGAATTCCTCGACAAGATCGAGCAGATCCGTAAAGGCGCCAAGGCCGACCGCCGTGGCGCGGCCTCCGAGCAGGTCGCCGGCGAAGAGCTGAGCGCCAGCCTCAATCAACTGAAAGAAGACGAACTGCTGCCGGTGGCGCGGGCCTTCAATCAGTTTCTCAACCTGGCCAACATCGCCGAGCAGTATCAGTTGATCCACCGCCGTGATGAATCAACGCCTGCGCCTTTCGAGTCGCGCGTGCTGCCGGAACTGCTGGCGCGCTTGCAGAGCGAAGGCCACAGCAGCGAGTCCCTGGCACGCCAGTTGGGCCGGCTGGAAATCGAGCTGGTGCTCACTGCCCACCCCACCGAAGTCGCCCGCCGTACCCTGATCCAGAAATACGACGCCATTGCCGCCCAACTGGCCCTGCAGGATCACCGCGACCTCACCACCGCCGAGCGCGAGCAGATCCGCGATCGCCTGCAACGCCTGATTGCCGAAGCCTGGCACACCGAAGAAATCCGCCGCACCCGGCCCACGCCGGTCGACGAAGCCAAGTGGGGCTTTGCGGTGATCGAGCATTCGCTGTGGCACGCCATTCCGAATTATCTGCGCAAGGCCGATCACGCCTTGCACGCCGCCACTGGCCTGCGCCTGCCCCTGGAAGCCGCACCGATCCGCTTCGCGTCTTGGATGGGCGGCGACCGTGACGGCAACCCCAACGTCACCGCGCCGGTGACCCGCGAAGTGTTGCTGCTGGCGCGCTGGATGGCGGCGGACCTGTACTTGCGCGATATCGACCAGCTCGCTTCCGAGTTGTCGATGCAGCAGGCCAGCCCGGCGTTGCAGGCCAAGGTGGGTGACAGCGTGGAGCCCTACCGGGCGCTGCTCAAGCAGCTGCGTGAACGCCTGCGCGCCACCCGCCAGTGGGCTCACACCTCGTTGACCAGCCCCACGCCGGCGCCTGCCGATGTGCTGCAAAACAACCGCGAACTGCTCGACCCGCTGGAGCTGTGCTACCAGTCGCTGCACGCCTGCGGCATGGGCGTGATTGCCGACGGCCCGCTGCTGGATTGCCTGCGTCGGGCGGTCACGTTTGGGCTGTTCCTGGTGCGCCTCGACGTGCGCCAGGATTCGTCCCGCCACTGTGCGGCCATGACCGAAATCACCGATTACCTGGGCCTCGGCCGCTATGAGGAGTGGGACGAAGAGGCGCGTATCAGCTTCCTCATGAAGGAGCTGGCCAACCGGCGACCATTGTTGCCGGGTTACTTCAAACCCTCGGCAGACACCGCCGAAGTGCTGAACACCTGTAAGGAAATTGCCGCCGCACCGGCCGCATCCCTGGGTTCCTATGTCATCTCCATGGCCGGGGCCGCGTCGGATGTGTTGGCCGTGCAATTGCTGCTCAAGGAGTCCGGCGTACAACGGCCGATGCGCGTGGTGCCGTTGTTCGAGACCCTGGCTGACCTGGACAACGCAGGGCCGGTGATCGAGAAACTGCTGCTGTTGCCGGGCTATCGTTCGCGCTTGCAAGGCCCGCAGGAAGTGATGATCGGTTACTCGGATTCGGCCAAGGACGCCGGCACTACTGCCGCCGCCTGGGCGCAATACCGGGCTCAGGAACGGTTGGTGGAAATCTGCCGTGAACAACAAGTTGAACTGCTGTTGTTCCACGGTCGCGGTGGCACCGTGGGCCGTGGCGGTGGCCCGGCTCACGCGGCGATTCTGTCGCAGCCACCGGGTTCGGTGGCGGGGCGTTTCCGTACCACTGAACAAGGCGAGATGATCCGCTTCAAGTTCGGCCTGCCGGACATCGCCGAGCAAAACCTCAACCTGTACCTGGCGGCGGTGCTGGAGGCGACCTTGCTGCCTCCACCACCTCCGGAACCGGCCTGGCGCCATTTGATGGACGAATTGGCTGCCGATGGCGTCAGTGCTTACCGCGCCGTGGTGCGGGAAAATCCACAGTTCGTCGAGTATTTCCGCCAGTCCACCCCGGAGCAGGAACTGGGACGCTTGCCTCTGGGCAGTCGTCCGGCCAAGCGCCGCGCGGGTGGTATCGAGAGCCTGCGGGCGATCCCGTGGATCTTCGGCTGGACCCAA
The DNA here is from genome assembly GCF_000242655.1 of Pseudomonas sp. PAMC 25886. NCBI lineage: Bacteria > Pseudomonadati > Pseudomonadota > Gammaproteobacteria > Pseudomonadales > Pseudomonadaceae > Pseudomonas > Pseudomonas sp. PAMC 25886. The sequence goes on along the minus strand of NZ_AHHC01000090.1, from coordinate 78,537 downwards.
ACGCGCCTGATGCTGCCGGCCTGGCTCGGCTGGGAAGCCGCGTTGAGCAAGGCCCTGGAGCGTGGCGAAGGCGAGTTGCTGGGGCAGATGCGCGAGCAGTGGCCGTTCTTCCGCACACGCATCGATATGCTGGAAATGGTCCTGGCCAAGGCCGACGCCGACATCGCGCGCCTGTATGACGAGCGTCTGGTGCAGCCCGATCTGCTGCCATTGGGCGCGCACTTACGCGACCTATTGTCGCAGGCGTGCAGTGTGGTGCTTGGCCTGACCGGTCAGTCGCAACTGCTGGCCCATAGCCCTGATACGCTTGAGTTCATCCGGCTGCGCAACACCTACCTCGACCCGTTGCACCTGCTGCAGGCCGAATTGCTGGCCCGATCGCGGCAACAGGAAGCGGCACAGGACAGCCCTCTGGAACAGGCGCTGCTGGTGTCTGTGGCCGGTATTGCGGCCGGTTTGCGCAACACCGGCTGACATTTATGGCGTGTTCTCAATAGGTTGCAGACACACCGCGCCGGTCGCCGTAAAATTGGCGACCGGCGTTTTGCTGTCGGGGTTGTACCCGCCTATAAAGCCAGCGCGGCGCGGGTTTCTCCTACTTTCGGCGGCTTGTGTGGTTTGGGCCTGCTGTGTATCTTGATCAGCCTTTGGCCGTTTGTGCGGCCTGGACCCAAAATTTCCGAGATTGGCCCCACGCGGCGAATCCGAGCGTCATCTCTATAAAAAATTGAGGAGCACATCGATGCGCGTCATTCTGCTGGGAGCTCCCGGGGCCGGTAAAGGTACTCAGGCAAAGTTCATCACTGAAAAATTCGGCATTCCACAAATCTCCACCGGCGACATGCTGCGTGCAGCGGTCAAGGCCGGCACCGAACTGGGCCTGATCGCCAAGAGCGTGATGGACAGCGGCGGCCTGGTCTCCGATGACCTGATCATCAACCTGGTCAAGGAACGCATCAGCCAGGACGACTGCAAGAACGGTTTCCTGTTCGACGGTTTCCCACGCACCATTCCCCAGGCTGAAGCCCTGGTGAAGGCTGGCGTCGAGCTGGACAACGTGGTGGAAATCGCTGTTGAAGACGAAGAAATCGTGCAGCGTATTGCCGGTCGTCGTGTTCACGAAGCCTCGGGCCGCGTTTACCACATCGTCTACAACCCGCCGAAAGTGGCCGGCAAAGACGATATCACCGGCGAAGACCTGGTGCAGCGTAAGGACGACACCGAAGAAACCGTGCGTCATCGCCTGTCGGTCTACCATTCCCAGACCAAGCCACTGGTGGACTTCTACCAGAAGCTGGCCGATGCCCAGGGCAAACCGAAGTACAGCCACATCGAAGGCGTTGGCTCGGTCGAGTCCATCACCGGCAAGGTACTGCAAGCGTTGAGCTGATGCTCAACTCGCGAGCAAGCTTGCTCCTACACAACGGCCCGCTTGCGGGCCGTTGTTGTTTATACTGGCGCACTTTTTTTCAACGTGGATGCATACACCAATGAGCACCTTGCTGGCCCTGGACACCGCGACTGAAGCTTGCTCCGTTGCCCTGCTGCACGATGGCAAGGTCACGAGCCACTACGAGGTGATCCCGCGCCTGCACGCGCAGAAGCTGTTGCCGATGATCAAGCAACTGCTGCTGGAGGCGGGCACTACCTTGTCGGCGGTGGACGCCATTGCATTCGGCCGTGGCCCGGGCGCCTTTACCGGTGTGCGTATCGCCATCGGGGTGGTCCAGGGCCTGGCGTTTGCGCTGGAGCGTCCGGTGTTGCCGGTGTCCAACCTGGCGGTGTTGGCGCAGCGGGCGTTTCGCGAGCACGGCGCCAGCCAGGTGGCAGCGGCCATCGATGCGCGCATGGACGAAGTGTATTGGGGCTGCTACCGCGAAACCGCTGGCGAGATGCGTTTGATCGGCGCTGAAGCCGTACTGCCGCCAGAAGCGGCCGCCTTGCCGGCTGATGCCAGCGGCGACTGGTTCGGTGCTGGCACCGGCTGGGGTTACGGCGAACGCGTTGACGTGACGCTTGCCGGCCAGGATGCCGGGATGCTGCCCCATGCCGAAGACTTGCTGACCCTGGCACGTTTTGCCTGGGAGCGGGGCGACGCCATTCCCGCCGACCAGGCCGCCCCTGTGTACCTGCGCGATAAAGTGGCGCAGACCAAAGCCGAACGCGGGATTATTTGACGTCAAAAGTGCGGGCAAATTCAGCTGAAAATCACCAATCGTCAGAATTTGCCCCTGCTTTTAAACCTTTTTCAAATTATGTGTTCTAGTTATCACCAGAGCATTTGCGCGCCTTGAGAAGCGCCATTAAAATGCCATCACCGATACCGAGTTCGCATGCATGCGTATAGACGGCTTTTCATCACAGTCCTACCCCCTCAAGCGTAAGCCTCGCAAGGCGAACGTGACGGTAGACGACTCCGTCGAAGACTCCCCCGACTTTGTTGAAATCCAGTCCGACTCAACGGCGGTTTCAGCTCGTTCCCAAGGCTCCAGCGGCGAACGTATCAGCGGTGTACCGGCCCGCCAGCAAGACATGGTCTTCCCCCGCTCCATGAGCAAAAACGTCGCCACGGCCCTGGCCAGCTACCTGACCACCGCCGGCTTTGTCGAATGGGATATGGAAGTGCTGGGTCTCGATATCCATATCTGATGCAGTTGCCTTACTACCTCGGTTGCCCGTCCTGGAGTGAAAACGCCTGGCGCGAGTACCTGTATCCCGCCGACGCCCGCTCCAGCGATTACCTCGCCCTGTATTCCCACGTCTTCAACGCCGTTGAGGGCAACACCACGTTCTATGCCCGTCCCTCCGTCGCCACCGTGCAACGCTGGGCTGAAATCATGCCCGAACATTTTCGGTTCACCGCGAAGTTTCCGGGTGACATCAGCCACAGCGGCAACTTGATTGAGCAACTACCGGCGGCGGAAAGTTTTCTGGGGTTGATGAGCCCGCTGGGCGAACGCATTTCGCCATTGTGGCTGCAACTGCCGGCCAGTTTTACCCCGCAACGCCTGGGTGAGTTGGCCGGGTTTATCGACGGGCTGGAGCGACCGTTGGCGGTGGAAGTGCGGCACTTGGATTTCTTCGCCAAGGGCGATGCCGAGCGCAGCCTCAACCGTTTGCTGCGTGATCGCGGTGTCGAGCGCATCTGCCTGGACCCGCGGGCGCTGTTCAGTTGCACGTCCACCTCGGCCGCCGTGCTGCACGCCCAATCGAAAAAGCCCAAGGTGCCACCTCGTCCGGCGGCGCTGACGCAGTTTCCGCAAGTACGGTTTATTGGCCATCCGGAGCTGGAAGCCAATGACCCGTTCCTGGTGCCCTGGATCGAAAAGGTCGCCGGCTGGATCGAAGAGGGCCGTACGCCCTACATCTTTCTGCACACCTCCGACAATCGCCTGGCCGCCCAACTGGCCCTGCGCTTTCACGACCAGTTGATGGCGCGGTTGCCCGGCTTGCCGGCATTGCCCACGCTGCATCGAGAACCCGCAGCGGAGCAACTGGGGTTACTCTAGGACTCCTTTTCCCGACAGGAGTCAGTCATGGATGCCCAAACCCTTCGCGCCGAAACCTTCAAGGCCTTGCATGAGCGTGACCGTGCCTTCGTGATGCCCAATCCGTGGGATGCCGGTTCCGCAAAGATGCTCGCCAGCCTGGGGTTCGAAGCCCTGGCCACCACCAGCGCCGGCTTTGCCTTCAGCCTGGGCCGCCCGGATGCCGAAGGTGCGTTGTCCCTTGAAGACACCCTGGGCAATGCCGGGGCGATCGTCCAGGCAACCTCGCTGCCTGTCGCCGCCGACCTGGAGAACGGCTTCAGCGACACCCCGCAAGGTTGCGCCGAAACCATCCTGCGCGCCGCCGCCACGGGGATTGTGGGCGGCTCCATCGAAGACGCCACCGGCATTGCCGTCGACCCGATCTATCCGTTTGACCTGTCCGTCGAGCGTGTTGAAGCCGCCGTCGCCGCAGCCCGCAGCTTGCCGTTCCCCTTCACCCTGACTGCCCGCGCAGAAAACCTCCTGCATGGTCGTCTGGATTTGCCCGACACCATCCGCCGCCTGCAGGCCTACGCCGAAGCCGGTGCCGACGTGCTCTATGCACCGGCCCTGCGCAGTGCTGAGGAGGTGTTGGCGGTGGTGAAGGCGGTAGCGCCCAAGCCCGTGAATATCCTGATGTCCGGTGCGCTGAAACTCAGCGTGGCGCAGTTGAGCGAGATGGGCGTCAAGCGCATCAGCGTCGGCTCGGCCATGGCTCTGGCGGCTTATGGAGAGTTCTTCAGGGCGGCGCAGGAGGTTCATGAATTGGGCACGTTTACCTTCACCGAGCGCTCGATGCCGTTCAGTCAGGCCAATCAACTGTTCAAGGGATAAGGCCGCGTGCGGTTTCTCAAGGTGGTGGGGGTGCTGCTCGCGTTAGCCGGTGGCCTGCTTGTCGGCGTGTGGCGGGGCTGGGTGCCGCTGCCGGATGAGTGGAACCCGTGGGCGCCGCTGGACGTGCGCGCAAGCCCGAACCTGTTGACCCGGTTCAAGCTCGGGCGCCTGCAGGATGACCCTGCGTTATGTGACCAGGTGCTGAAAACCTCCGGTTTGCGCGTTACTCATCAGGCGGACAGCCCCGCTGATGCCGCCTGCCCGCTGCGCAACACCTTGCGCGTGCAAGGCGCGGATGTTGGGCTAAGCAGCAGTTTTCTCGCCAGTTGCCCGTTGGCTGTGGCGTTTGCCTTGTTCGAGCGCCACAGCCTGCAACCGGCGGCCCAGGCGGTATTTGGCCAGGCGGTGACACGGGTCGATCACCTGGGGAGCTTTGCCTGTCGCACTATTTACAACCGCGCCAATGGGCGACTCAGCCAGCACGCGTCGGCCAATGCCTTGGATATCGCCGGGTTTCGCCTGGCGGACGGGCGCACCCTCACTGTGCTCAAGGATTGGCCGGGTGATGGCGAGGAGGCACGTTTCCTGCGGCAAGTACGCGACGGCGCCTGTAAGGATTTCAACGTGGTGTTGAGCCCGGATTACAACGCCGCCCACCGTAATCACTTTCATGTGGATATGGGGCGTTGGTCGGTGTGTCGCTGAGGGTCAGGCCGCCAGGCGCAGGTTGTGGAGGATCAATGGACGAGCCCAGCGGCTGTCGAAGTCCAGGGCTTTTTGTTGCTCAACCAACGCTTCTGCCGGGAACGGCGGCGGCGGTGGTGGCAGCAGGTCCAGCTCGAATTCGGCAATGGGCAAATGCAGTGGCCGTGGTTGCGGCGCCGGGCCGGGCTCGGGCAGCGGTTGCCTGGCGGTCAGGACGATCGGACGCACCCAGCCGCTTTCGAAGTTTTGCTGCTTCTGCTGGGCGACCACTTCTTCCGCCGGGTACGGTGGCGGTGCCGGCGGCAGCAGTTCCAGTTCGAACTCGGCAATGGGCAGGAACAGCGGTTCGGGCGGGGCGATCTCGGTGTCTTTTACGTCGCACGCGCGCTGGGTGACGATCTGCGACAGCAGGTCACTGCCTTCGCTGGGTTCAACCGAGGGATCCACAGGTTTCGCCGGGGATTTGGCGAGCGCGTCCGGCGTATCACCGAGCTGTTCGGCCAACGCCTGGGCGAAGAAGTCCTGCCACACATGACTGACGCCGGCCAGCGCTTGGGTATTGCGCAGGCCGAAGTGGTTGTGGGTCGGCAGTACACCGGTGAATAGCGAAGGAATGTCTGACATTTCTCTCGATCGTCGCTCAGCTCTGGCAAAATGCCGGATCCTTTTTTTATCGGCCGCTTTTTGCCGATCCTTAATATTTTTGAGCGTAGTCAGCGATGAGCGAACAACCAGCGGCCAGCCGCATCCGGGTCGAGGCTTTGGCTGAAGGTTTTCAGGCCCGTGCCCGGCAGTGGGCCGATCAGCTTGGGTTGCCTTTGCAGCTGGATGAGGCGGACTTTGCCTTGCAGGTGGGTGAGCAGGGTCTGCAACTGCAGCAGTTGGGGCCTGATGCGCCTGGGCCGGTGCGGGTGGATTTTGTAGAAGGTGGCGCGGCGCATCGGCGTTTGTACGGTGGCGGCAGCGGGCAGATGATTGCCAAGGCGGTGGGCGTGGCTCAGGGCGTGCGGCCGCGGGTGTTGGACGCTACGGCGGGGTTGGGCAAGGATGCGTTTGTGCTGGCCAGCCTGGGTTGCGAGATGAGCCTGATTGAGCGGCAGCCGTTGATTGGCGCTTTGCTGGAAGATGGGTTGGCGCGTGGGGCTGAGGATTTTGAAGTGGCGCCGATTGTGGCGCGGATGAAGTTGCTCAAGGGCAATTCCATCGAGGTGATGCGCGATTGGGAGGGGGAGCCGCCGCAGGTGATCTATCTGGATCCGATGTTTCCGCATCGGGAGAAGACCGCGTTGGTGAAGAAGGAGATGCGGTTGTTTCGGCCTTTGGTGGGGGATGATCCCGACGCGCCGGCGTTGCTTGCTGCTGCGTTGGCTTTGGCCAGTCATCGGGTGGTGGTCAAGCGGCCGCGTAAGGCGCCTTGTATTGAGGGGGTGAAGCCGAGTCATGCGTTGGATGGGAAGTCCAGTCGGTATGACATTTATCCTAAGAAGGCGCTGAAGTCCTGAGGGGCTTTTGGTGTACATATCCGTTATTTAGGTAACGGCCACCTAGGGTTTCGCTCTTACAGCGAGTCACTTTGCAAAAGCGGCAAAGTAACCAAAGCGCTCTGCCCCGCCTGTCGGCACCTCGCCTAGGCTCGGTGTTCCCTCACTCCGGCATTGATCCGCGGGCCGCCGCGACGGCCCGTCCCTGGCCCGTCGCGGCTAAACCGGCGTCCTGCCGGTTTACCCGCTCCTCAATACCTACGTTCGGCCTCGGGCTTATTGGGGCAGTCAGATCAAGATCAAAATCTACAGCACAGCGGCCTACAGGCCGGCTTGAGTGGTAGAAGCCAGAGCAAAAGCCAAAGCGAAAACCAAATCTGAAAAGGATGCAGCTCTGCTTTTCTGTGGGAGCTGGCTTGCCTGCGATGCAGACAACTCGGTTTTTCAGGTACACCCAGTTGATGCTATCGCAGGCAAGCCAGCTCCCACATTTGACCGTGCCCGCTGTAGCTTTTGATCTTGATGTTGCCTTTGCTTCACACCACTCAAGCCGGCCTGTAGGCCGCTGTGCTGTTGATCTGCTTTTGATCTTGATTTTAGGCGCCCCGTTAAACCACGCTGGCCGAACGCAGGCTTTGGAGCGTGGGTAACCCGGCAGGACGCCGGGTTAGCCGCGCTGGGCCAAGGATGGCCCATCGCGGCGGCCCACGGTCCAAAGCCGGAGTGAGGGCACACCGAGCCTAGGCGAGGTGCCGAGTGGTGGGGCAAGAGCCCTTTTGGTTACTTTTGGGGCTCTTTTCCAAAAGTGACCCGCTGTAAGAGCGGAACCAATAGTAGTCGTTACCGAAGTAACGGATATGTACATCAAGCCCGATAAGCCCGCATAAACAACCCCACCACCTCCTGCACGTGCTCCTCAGCCGCCTCGGCACTCAACTGCCCGCCGCACCCATACAACAAGCAAAAATTCGCCGTCCCCTTGAGCAAGCAAAAAAAGTGCTCAGCGGCAGTGAGCGGCTTGGCAATACTCAGCGCGCCACTCTGGTCAATCTTGCTCAGCAGCCGCTCCATCCCCTGCAACATGCGCATCGGCCCCGCCTCGAAAAAGATCTGCGACAACTTCGGATCCTGACTCCCGGAAGTCATCATCAACCGATGCAGGTTCACCGACTCCTCGCTATTGATCAGCACATGAAACCCACGCGCGATATTGAGCAGCACCTTCTCCACCGGCACGCCCACCGGCAACTCGAAATACATCACCGGTAACTGCTCTTCGCACTTGGCAACCACCGCCGCCGAAAACAGCGTCTCCTTGTCGGTGAAATGGCTGTACACGGTCAGTTTCGACACGCCGGCCTCCACGGCCACCGCATCCATGCTGGTGCTGGCATACCCATTACTCAAAAACAGGATTTTCGCCGCATCGAGGATCGCCTGGCGTTTTGCCATGTCCTTGGGACGCCCGGGGCTATTGGTGTTTACAGGATTGTCGGACATTTTCACTTTATTACTGGACTGGTGAGTTTGGTATTAATAACATACTGGCCAGTATAATTATTCCTAGCACCATTAGCGAAAGGTCCTTCAGCATGCGCAGCTATTTCCTGCCACTCGCGTTGCCTGCCAGCTTGCTATTCCTGTTGGCTGCCTGTGGCCATGAAGAAGCGGCGCAAACCACCGTCCGCCCGGCCATGGTGGTCCAGCCAGAGCCTTCGGCGCAGGCTTCAGACAGCTACCCAGGTGAGGTGCGTGCCCGTTATGAGCCCGACCTGGCCTTTCGCATCGGTGGCAAAGTCAGCCGACGGCTGGTCGAGGAGGGCGAGCGCGTCAAGGCCAACCAACCCCTGGCAGAACTCGATCCCCAGGACGTGCGCCTGCAACTGGAAGCTACCCGTGCCCAGGTCGCTGCCGCCGAAGCCAACCTGAGCCTGGTGCGCGCCGAGCGTGATCGCTACAAGACCCTGATGGACCGTCAGATGGTCAGCCGTTCCCAGTACGACAATTCCGAAAATCTCTACCGTTCCGGTGAAGCCCGCCTCAAGCAGATCAAGGCCGAATTCGACGTGGCCAATAACCAGGCCGGCTACGCCGTGCTGCGCGCGCCTCAGGATGGCGTGGTCGCCAAGCGTGCGGTGGAAGTGGGCCAGGTGGTGTCGGCCGGCCAGACCGTATTCACCCTGGCCACCGACGGCGAGCGGGAGGTGCTGATCAGCCTGCCGGAGCAAAGCTTCGGGCGCTTCAAGATTGGCCAGCCGGTGTCCGTGGAACTGTGGAGCCAGCCCGACCAGCGCTTTAACGGCCGCATCCGCGAGCTGTCGCCCGCCGCCGATCCAAAGTCACGGACCTTTGCCGCCCGGGTCGCCTTCACCGGCGGCAAGGTGCCGGCGGAGCTGGGGCAGAGCGCTCGCGTATTCATACAGGCTGACGGCGTGATTCCCCTGGCGGTGCCGCTGTCTGCCCTGAGCGCGGAGAACGGTGCGTCCTACGTCTGGGTGGTCCAGCCCGACAACACCCTCAAGCGCACACCGGTGCGGATCGGTGCCTTTGGCGAGAAAACCGTGCCGGTGCTGGAAGGCTTGAACCCCACCGACTGGGTGATTGCGGCCGGCGTGCATGTACTCCATGAGGGCCAGCAAGTGCGCCCGGTGGATCGCGCCAATCGAGTGGTAAGCCTGGCGGCCAAGGAGTAGTCCCCGATGGGTTTCAATCTTTCCGAATGGGCGTTGCGTAATCGCCAGATCGTACTGTTCCTGATGATCCTGCTGGCAGTGGTAGGTGCCTTGTCCTACACCAAGCTGGGACAAAGCGAAGACCCGCCGTTCACCTTCAAGGCCATGGTGATCAAGACCAACTGGCCGGGTGCTACTGCCCAGGAAGTCTCGCGCCAGGTCACCGAGCGTATTGAAAAGAAACTGATGGAGACCGGTGACTACGAGCGCATCGTGTCCTTCTCGCGTCCCGGCGAATCCCAGGTCACCTTCATGGCCCGGGACTCCATGCATTCCGCGCAGATCCCGGACCTCTGGTACCAGGTGCGCAAGAAGATCAGTGATATTCGCCAGACCTTGCCGCCGGATATCCAGGGCCCGTTTTTCAACGATGAATTCGGCACCACCTTCGGCAATATCTACGCGCTGACCGGCGATGGCTTTGACTACGCTGTGCTCAAGGACTACGCCGACCGCATCCAGATTCAGCTGCAACGGGTGCCGGATGTGGGCAAGGTCGAACTGCTGGGTTTGCAGGACGAGAAGATCTGGATCGAGCTGTCCAACCTCAAGCTCGCCACCCTTGGCTTGCCGCTGGCCGCAGTGCAACAGGCGTTGCAGGAACAAAACGCGGTATCGACCGCCGGCTTCTTTGAAACCCCGAGCGAGCGTGTGCAGTTAAGGGTGTCCGGCAACTTCAAGACCGTTAAGGAAATCCGCGACTTCCCGATCCGTGTCGGTGATCGCACGTTCCGTATCGGCGACGTGGCCGAGATTCACCGTGGCTTCAACGACCCGCCGGCACCGCGCATGCGCTACATGGGCGACGATGCCATTGGGCTGGCCGTGGCCATGCGCGATGGCGGCGACATTCTGGTGCTGGGCAAGGCCCTGGAAAGCGAATTCGCACGCCTGCAGAAGAACCTGCCTGCCGGTATGGAGCTGCGCAAGGTGTCGGACCAACCGGCAGCAGTGAAAACCAGTGTGGGCGAATTCGTCCAGGTGCTGGCGGAGGCCCTGGCGATTGTGTTGCTGGTGAGCTTCTTCTCCCTCGGTGTGCGCACCGGCATGGTGGTGGCCCTGGCGATTCCGCTGGTGTTGGCCATGACCTTTGCCACCATGTATTACCTCGGCATCGGCCTGCACAAAATCTCCCTTGGCGCGTTGGTGCTCGCACTGGGTCTGCTGGTGGACGATGCGATCATCGCCGTGGAAATGATGGCGATCAAAATGGAGCAGGGTTACGACCGGCTCAAGGCCGCCAGTTTCGCCTGGACCAGCACCGCCTTCCCGATGCTCACGGGCACGCTGATTACGGCGGCGGGTTTCCTGCCGATTGCCACGGCGCAATCGAGCACCGGTGAATACACCCGTTCGATCTTCCAGGTGGTGACCATCGCGCTGCTGGCCTCGTGGGTCGCGGCGGTGGTGTTCGTGCCGTACCTGGGGGAAAAACTCCTGCCGGACCTGGCGAAGATTCATGCGGCCAAGCATGGCACTGACGGGCCGGATCCCTACGGCACACCGTTCTATCAGCGTGTAAGACGCCTGGTGGAATGGTGCGTGCGTCGGCGCAAGACGGTAATCGTCCTGACCCTGCTGCTGTTTATCGGCTCGGTGGCGCTGTTCCGCTTTGTGCCCCAGCAGTTCTTCCCGGCTTCCGGGCGGCTGGAATTGATGGTCGACCTGAAACTGGCTGAAGGCGCGTCTTTGAGCAACACGGCTGATCAGGTCAAGCGCCTGGAAGCGCTGCTCAAGGAACATGCGGGAATTGAAAACTACGTGGCGTACGTGGGCACAGGCTCGCCACGTTTCTACCTGCCGCTGGACCAGCAATTGCCCGCCGCCAGCTTTGCCCAGTTTGTGGTGTTGGCCAAGACCATCGAGGAGCGTGAAAGCCTGCGCACCTGGCTGATCGAGACCCTCAACGAACAGTTCCCGGACCTGCGTTCGCGGGTCACGCGTCTTGAGAACGGTCCGCCCGTTGGCTACCCCGTGCAGTTCCGGGTGACGGGCGAACACATCGAAGAAGTCCGGGCCCTGGCGCGGAAAGTGGCGGCCAAGGTTCGCGAAAATACCCACGTGGTCAACGTGCACCTGGATTGGGAAGAACCGAGCAAGATCGTCTACCTCAACGTCGACCAGGACCGTGCCCGTGCCCTCGGCGTGAGCACCGCCAACCTGTCTAAATTCCTTCAGAGCTCCCTCACCGGTTCCAGCGTCAGCCAGTACCGCGAAGACAACGAGTTGATCGAAATCCTGCTGCGCGGCACCGTTCACGAGCGTACCGAGCTGTCGTTGCTGCCAAGCCTGGCAGTGCCGACCGACAACGGCAAAAGCGTAGCGCTGTCGCAGATCGCGACCCTGGAATATGGCTTTGAAGAAGGCATTATCTGGCACCGCAATCGCCTGCCGACCGTGACCATCCGCGCCGATATCTACGGCAAAGAACAGCCGGCAACCCTGGTGCAGCAGATCCTGCCGACGCTGGAAGGCGTGCGCGCTGAACTGCCGGACGGTTACCTGCTGGAAGTGGGCGGCACGGTCGAGGATTCCGCCCGCGGGCAGAACTCGGTCAAGGCCGGCGTGCCACTGTTTATCGTGGTGGTGCTGACCTTGCTGATGCTGCAACTGCGCAGTTTCTCACGCACGGCGATGGTCTTTCTTACAGCGCCTCTGGGGTTGATCGGGGTGACGCTGTTCCTGCTGGTGTTCCGTCAGCCCTTTGGTTTTGTGGCAATGCTGGGGACCATCGCGTTGTCTGGGATGATCATGCGCAACTCGGTGATCCTGGTGGACCAGATCGAACAGGACATCAAGGCCGGGCTGGCGCCGTGGCAAGCGATTATCGAGGCGACGGTGCGACGCTTCAGGCCGATCGTGCTGACTGCGCTGGCGGCGGTACTGGCGATGATTCCGTTGTCACGCAGCGTTTTCTTCGGACCAATGGCCGTGGCGATCATGGGCGGGTTGATTGTGGCGACGGCGTTGACGCTGTTGTTCCTGCCAGCGTTGTATGCGGCGTGGTTCAGGGTCAGAAAGGACGCCGCTTAACATGTGGATGCAAACGGTTCCCGCCCATTGGGAACGTTTGCAGGCATCACTCCACTCAGATTTGCCTGATTGACAGGCGAGGATGTCAGCACGGCTGTCGTGCTGGCACCTCAACACTGAGTTCATGGAGTGTCATATGTTTATCTTGTCTGCCCTGGCGGCTTTTAAAGGCGCGGTCCTGGGGACGCTGTTGGGCAATCTATTTCCTGCCAGCAATAAAGAAGCTGATACGGCACGACCGCAGAAGCCGGGTCATGGACGGCCCGGCTTTAATCACGGTCATCCCTCCCGGCCAACCATGGGACCTGTCCTGCCTCCCCAGCCCAAGCCTTATCAGCAGGCCTCGGTGATTGAGGGGCATCAGCCTTACAGGCCTTTGTCCGCACTCTTTACGTTCAATCGATAACCGCTGATGCAGCGGGGGCCGGGGGGAACCATCCGGACGGCCTTGCCACTCAGAGGGAGCTTTTGACGATGAATATTGAGGAGTGCATATGTTTATACCGATACTGGCGTTGCCGTTTCAACTGATGGGGGCGGTATTTGGAATGGGGCAGGGATTTGGCCAGTTCAATGGCAATCGCCAGCCCGACATCCACATCAATATCAGTAACGAAAACAGCAACGCCAATGCCAACAGCAACAGCAATACCAATGTGAGCAGTTTGCCTCGCAAGATCTGGTACTAAAAAAAACGCCCTGAATGGTTCAGGGCGTTTTTTGTTGCGGGGTACGGTCTACAAGGCCCCGAAGACCTTCTTGGCCAAGCTGGTGGCCGCCGCCGCCGGGTTCTTGCGAATGGTTTCTTCCTGCTGGGCGATCATCTTGAACAACCCGTCCAGTGCCTGCTCGGTCACGTAGCTTTCGACATTGGCGCTCTTGGCATCAATGGCGCCAAAGCTGGCGGCCTTGCCCGCGAGCGCATTGTACTGCTGGGCCACGCCGACCTTGTCGGTAGCGGCCTTGACGATCGGCAGGAACTTGGCCCGGATTTCGTCACGGCTGCTTTTGTTCAGGTACTGGGTGGCCGAGTCCTGGCCGCCGGTGAGGATGCCCTTGGCGTCGGTCACGCTCATGTTCTTCACCGCATTGACCAGGATCGGCTGGGCCTGGGTCACGGCAGACTCGGCCGCCTTGTTCATGCTGGCTTCAAGCTGGTTGACCTGGTCACCCATGCCGAACATTTTCAGCTTGTCGGCGACTTTGCCCAATTTGCCCGGCAGGCCGATCTTCACTTCGGGGTTGTTGCTGAACCCACCGGGCACCCCCAGTTGTTTGACGGCAATCTGCGCGCCTTGGGTCAGTGCGTCCTTGAGGCCGCCGGTGGCGTCGCCCTGGGACAGGCTGCCAAGGGACAAGGCCATGGCGTTGGCGCCGAGCAGCAGGCCGGCGCACAGGGCAGTGAGGCGAAGGGAGTTACGGAGCATGGGCGCTTCCTTATGTTCGATTTTTTAATCAGTGTGCAACCGCATCGACCCGCAGGCGCAGCGGCTGTGGATCCTGGCCGTTCAACCGCACAGCGTGCCGTTCGGTGGTAATAAACAGTAGCTTGCCATCCAGTTCGATGCGAGCGCTCACCGAGTAACTGTGGCCGGGTTTGACCTGGGCCGGGTCATAGCTCAAATGAAACGGCAGCGGCACCTGGCCTTTCACCGGGCCTTTCTGCTCGGCCAGGGTCACGGCCGGTGCGTCCATCAAGGACACGTCTTGCAGGGTCACGCTCAAGGTGGCGGCGGGCGGCAGGGCGATGCGTTGCAGGTAGAACACTTCGCCATCGAGGCTGGCTTTGGGCGCGGGGCTCATGGTCTGGCAGGCTCCCAGCAGGGCGGTCAGGCCCAGGAGGATGATTTTTTTCATGGTGCAGCTCCTTGTCAACGGCGCCAGAAACACCCTGGCGCCTTGGTCACTCTAGTGTGTTTCTTCGGGTGCGACGGGCTTGTCTGCCACCTCTTCACTGCGATGCAGGGCCACCTGGCGAATCGACAGGCGAATCTCCGCCGGCAACACGCGCTTGGCCGCGCCTTCGGCCAACTCACCCAGCAGGGGGTGATAGCTCAGCTTGCCGGCCTCGTCGCGGCGCAGCACATCTTGCTCCAGCAGGGTCTGGATAAAATGTCGGAAAAGGCTCTTGTCGAAGAACTCCGGCGCATTCAGGCCGTGCAGGATCGACAGGCGCTGGGCCATGACGGTGCACAGGTCTTCCAGCTCTTCGGCGCTGATGCTGTTCTGGCCGCTGTTGAGCAGCAGCGAGATCGCCATGTAGAAGCGTTGCAGGGTCTGGGCGATGCTCTTGGACAGCAGCGTCAACAGCACAAAGTGCCGTGAGCTCGGGGCCGGGCGCAGGTACACCTCGTTTTCAAATCGCAGCAGACCTTGTTCGACGAAGGCTTCCAGCCACTGGTCGACCACCGCGTCCAGCTCGTCCAGGGACCAGCGGATAAACAGCTCCGATTGCAGGTACGGGTAGAGCGCGCGGGTGTAGCGCAGGATCTGTTCGCGGCTCATCCGCGAGCTGCTCTGGAAGAAACTCGCCAGCAGCGCCGGCAGGGCAAAGATGTGCAGCACGTTGTTGCGGTAGTAGGTCATCAGGACGGCGTTCTGCTCGTCCAGATAAAGGATTTTGCCCAGCGCGTCACTCTGTTCCGACAGCAGGTCCATGTCCTTGACGTGCTTGATCAGCGCCAGGCCGTCACCTTCGGGCAAGGTGGTGTGGGGCGAGTAGGGCACCTTGCGCAGCAAGGCAAGGTACAGATCAAGCTGGCGCGCCATCGCTTGCTCGTCCAAAGCCAGGCGCGTGGTGGACAGCAGCGCCAGGGCCACCAGGTTCACCGGGTTGATCGCTGCGGCTTCGTTCAGGTGTTGCGCCACGCGCTCGCCGAGGCGGTTGGTGGTTTCGTTGAGCCAGGCCGGTTTGTAGTTCGGGCCCAGTTCCTGGGAACGCCAGTCCGGTTGCTCGCTGTCGAGGAATTCAGCCAGCTTGATCGGTTCGCCGAAGTTCACCGCCACCTGGCCAAAGCGCTGCTTGAGGGCGCCGACCACTTTGAAAATATCGAAAATCGACTCCTTCTTCTTGCTCGCGCCGCGCAGTTCGCCGAGGTAAGTGCGGCCTTCCAGCACGCGCTCATAGCCGATGTACACCGGCACAAACACGATGGGCATGCGCGAGGAGCGCAGGAAGCTGCGCAGGGTGATCGCCAGCATCCCGGTCTTCGGTTGCAGCATGCGCCCGGTGCGCGAACGGCCGCCTTCGACGAAGTACTCCACCGGGAAACCCTTGGTGAACAGGGTGTGCAGGTATTCGTTGAACACCGAGGTGTACAGCGGGTTGCCCTTGAAGGTGCGGCGCATGAAAAATGCCCCGCCACGGCGCAGCAGGCTGCCGATCACCGGCATGTTCAGGTTGATCCCGGCGGCGATGTGCGGCGGGGTCAGGCCGTTCTTGAACAGCAGGTAGGACAGCAGCAGGTAGTCGATGTGGCTGCGATGGCACGGCACATAGATCACTTCGTAACCCTGGGCGACCTTTTGCACACCTTCGATGTTGTTGACCTTGATGCCGTCGTAAATCTTGTTCCAGAACCAGCTCAGCACCACTTCCAGGAAGCGGATGGCGGTGTAGGTGTAGTCCGAGGCGATCTCGTTGCCATAGCGCAGGGCCTGGGCCTTGGCTTTTTCGGGGGTGATTTTCTCGCGTTCGGCTTCATCGAGAATCGCCTGGCGCACCAGCGGCATGTTGACCAGGCCTTTCACCAGGTTGCGCCGGTGGGACAGATCGGGGCCGATCACTGCGGTTTTCAGGTTGCGAAAGTGCACCCGCAGGATACGTTGGGCCATGCGCACGGTGCGTTCGTGGCCTTTATTGTGCTCGATCAATTCACGCAGGTTGATGGGCGCGGAGAATTGCACCCGGGTCTTGCGGCCCAGGATCAGGATGCTCAGCAGCCGGCGCAGGCGGCCGGTCACGGCCCAACTGTCGGCGAACAACAGTTTCCACGGGCTGGATTCGCTGTCGGGCGATTGGCCCCAGAACACGCTGACTGGAATGATCTGTGCATTCTCTTCGGCGTGTTCGGTGAGTACGTCCACCAGGCGGGTCAGGGTGGGCGGTGCGCCACGCTTGTCCTGGCGGCCGAGCCAGTCTGGGTCGGGCGTCAGGTAGAAGAAGGCCGCAGGCTCCATCAACGGGCCAACCGATACTGGCAGCACCGGGCGCGGCAGGCCGGCCTTGGTACATTCGGTATCAACCACTGCCAATTCGGTGAGGGATGGGGATTGCAGGACGTAAAACACCGGACGACTGCGGTCGAGGTTCAGGGTAAGGGACGACTGGTTGATCGTCTCTGAGCGGACCCAGAGGTACAACAGCCGGCGCAAGGTGCCAAATACCAGACGGCGAAACGGAGAGCGGGTCATACGGCTTCTGCTTTGAGTGGGAAAAACCGAGCAGATGCTCGGGCCGCTAGTGTGCCGTATTCACCGAAAATCGGCAAAAAAGCGGCGAAGTAATCTTGAGTTGAAGCTTTTTGAGCCTGTCTTATACTCGGCAGTTCAACTGCGACGACTCAACAATAAACGTACTTATAAAAAGCATGTGGGAGCAAAACAGATGGCAACGCGCGAAACCGGCAATGTGAAGTGGTTCAATGACGCCAAGGGCTACGGCTTTATCCAGCGGGAAGATGGCAAGGACGTGTTTGTGCACTACCGCGCCATTCGCGGTGAAGGGCATCGTTCATTGGCTGAAGGCCAGCAGGTGGAATACGCCGTGGTGACAGGCGAGAAGGGCTTGCAGGCTGAGGATGTGGTTGGGCTGTAACCCGGCAGGCACAACACACCTTTAAATGTGGGAACCCGGTCGAATGTGGGAGCCGGGCTTGCCCGCGATAGCATCGCCGCGGTTTGGCTGAATGACCGAGGTGGGTCCATCGCAGGCAAGCCAGCTCCCACATTTGATTGGGTTTGCACAGTGAGGCCTTGTCAGCCTGGCTTTATGCCGTTTTCCAGGTGATCTGCTCTTCACCGTCTTCGCTGATACGAATCCAGGTATCCGCGCTTTCTTCACCTTCTTCCTCAACCCAGCTACCGGGCGCGCAACGCACTTCGACGTTCAGCGCGGCAAAGGCCGCACGGGCGCAGGCGATGTCGTCTTCCCACGGGGTCTGGTCGCTTTCCAGGTACAGGCTGTTCCATTTGCCTACGGCTTTCGGCAACCAGGTGACCGGCACGCTGCCGGCGGTGCACTTGTAGGTCTGGCCGCGCTGGACCCAGTCGGTGCACGGGCCCAGGGCGGCGCCCAGCCAGGCGGCGATGGCCTTGTGGTCGACGTCGGCGTCCTTGAGGTAAATCTCGATATCAGGTTGGCGCATGGATGTTCCTCATTGCGGGATTTTGAAAATCCATTCGCGGATTCGGCGCAGGCCCCAAGAGGCCCACAAAATAATGGGTTATTGAAGCACGAAATAGTCGTAGCGCATCGACACAGTGACCAGCAGCGGTTCGGCGGCTTCGATCACCTGGGCCCGGCGCTCGGCACTGGCGCGCCAGCCGTGAGGCGTCATGGCCAGCAGGTTGGCGCGATCCTTGGGGTCGGCCAGGCTGAGCGTGAATTCCAGGGTTTCGCTGTGTTGCAGGCTCATGCCGTCCGGCACCAGTGCCAGGTGTTTGTCGTCGGTGTACTCGCGCACTTCGTCGTACAGGCGCTCGCGCAGTTCCATCAGGTGGCCGCTGGTGGGACCAACCTTCATCAAGCCGCCGCCCGGGCTGAGCAGGCGCTTGGCCTCCAGCCAGTCCAGCGGGCTGAAGACGCTGGCGAGGAACTGGCAGCTGGCATCGGCCAATGGCACCCGGGCCATGCTGGCGATCAACCAGGTCACCGTGGGGTTGCGCTTGCAGGCGCGCTTGACCGCTTCCTTGGAAATATCCAGGGCATAACCATCGGCGCGCAGCAGGGTATCGGCGATTTGCGCGGTGTAGTAACCCTCGCCACAACCGATGTCCAGCCAGCGCTGGGGTTTGCGCTCAGCGGCCAGTTCGGCCAGGCGCCTGGCCACCGGGGCGTAATGCCCGGCGTTGAGGAAGTCGCGGCGCGCTTCAACCATCGCCAGGTTATCGCCCGGGTCGCGGCTGTTCTTGTGCTGCACCGGCAACAGGTTCAGGTAACCCTGGCGCGCGCGGTCGAAACGATGCCCGACCGGGCAGGCCACGCCGTTGTCCACGTCGTGGAGCGGTGCACTGCAAATGGGGCAAGCAAGCATCAGGCGAGCAACTTGATCAGGGTCTGGTAGTAGATTTCGGTCAACACATCGAGGTCGCTGGCGAGGATGCGCTCGTTGACCTGATGGATCGTCGCGTTGACCGGGCCCAGCTCTACAACCTGAGTGCCGAGGGTCGCAATGAAGCGCCCGTCGGAGGTGCCGCCGCTGGTGGACGCCTTGGTCTCGCGGCCGGTGATAGCCTTGATGCTGGCGGAAACGGCATCCAGCAACGCGCCCGGTTCGGTGAGGAACGGCAGGCCCGACAGCGCCCACTCCACATGCCAGTCCAGGCCATGCTTGTCGAGAATCGCCGCAACCCGCTGTTGCAGGCCTTCCACGGTGGACTCGGTGGAGAAACGGAAGTTGAACACCGCCGTCAGGTCGCCCGGAATCACGTTGGTGGCGCCGGTGCCGGAGTTAAGGTTGGAGATCTGGAAGCTGGTGGGCGGGAAGAAGGTGTTGCCATCGTCCCAGTGCTCGGCGGCCAGTTCGGCCAGGGCCGGGGCGGCCAGGTGGATCGGGTTCTTTGCCAGGTGCGGGTAGGCCACGTGGCCTTGCACGCCGCGCACGGTCAGGGTGGCGCCGAGGGAGCCGCGACGGCCATTCTTGACCACATCGCCCACCAGGGTGGTGCTCGACGGTTCGCCGACGATGCACCAGTCCAGGCGCTCCTTGCGGGCCGCCAGGCGTTCGATCACGGCTTTGGTACCGTGGTGCGCCGGACCTTCTTCATCGCTGGTGATCAGGAAAGCCACCGAGCCCTTGTGGTCCGGGTAGTCGGTGACGAAGCGCTCGGAGGCGACCAGCATCGCCGCCAGGCTGCCTTTCATGTCTGCTGCGCCACGGCCGCAGAGCATGCCGTTTTCGTCGATCAACGCGTCGAACGGGTCGTTCTGCCAGGCCTTGACCGGGCCGGTCGGCACCACGTCGGTGTGGCCGGCGAAGCACAATACCGGGCCTTCGTGTTTGCCGTGGGTGGCCCAGAAGTTATCCACATCCTCGATGCGCATCGGCTCAAGCGCAAAACCGGCGTCGCCCAGGCGCTGCATCATCAGCTTCTGGCAATCGGCGTCGATCGGCGTCACCGACGGGCGACGGATCAGGTCGATAGCGAGTTGGAGGGTCGGCGAAAGGTCGGCGTGGGCCGTCATGTAAAAACTCCAGTGCAGGGCGCGCAAAATGGCCGTTATCTTATAGCAAAACGGCGGCCAGAGGCCGCCGTTTAGTGCATTGCGCGAGATTTTACGCCGTCGGGGCGGGCGCCGGCGCAGGTGCTGCCGGCTTCGGCAGCGATGACAGGAACGCCATGATCAGCGCCGCCACATACGGCAGCGACTGCACCAGCAACATCACCACCCAGAAGCGCATGTCATTGCTCGGCAGGCCCTGCACCAGGTAAATCCCCAGTGCGGCGCCCCACAACAGCAGCATGATGAACATCTCTTCCCGGGCTTCGGAAATCGCGACCCAGAAGCCGTGGTTATCAGCGTTCTTCGGTGTACGAAAGAACGGAATGCTGGTGGTGAAGAAGCCGTACAGCACCGCCTTGGCGATGGTGTGGGACAACGCCAACCCGGCCAGCGCCGCGCAGAACGCATCTTTCAGGTTCACACCCACCGCACGACGGTAGAGGAAGATGATCTTGCCCACCTTGAACACGAACAACGCCAGGGGCGGGATCGCGAAAATCAGCAGCGGCGGGTCAACCCGCGTCGGCACGATAATCATCGCCGCGGACCACAACAGGGCGCCCACGGTGAAGAAGATGTTCATGCCGTCGGCCACCCACGGCAACCAGCCCGCGAGGAAGTGGTAGCGCTGGCCACGGGTCAGCTCGGTGTCCTTGCCGCGCAACAGGCTTGCGGTGTGACGCTTGATGATCTGAATCGCCCCATAGGCCCAGCGGAAACGCTGTTTCTTGAAGTCGATAAAGGTATCGGGCATCAGGCCCTTGCCGTAGCTGTCGTGGTAGTACGCCGCCGACAGGCCTTTTTCGAAGACCCGCAGGCCTAGTTCGGCGTCTTCGCAGATGCACCAGTCGGCCCAGCCCAGTTCTTCCAGGACCGAGCGACGGGTCATGGTCATGGTGCCGTGCTGGATGATCGCGTCACGGTCGTTGCGGGTGACCATGCCGATATGGAAGAAGCCTTTGTATTCCGCGTAGCAGAGCTTCTTGAAGGTGCTTTCGTTCTGATCGCGATAATCCTGTGGCGACTGCACCACGGCAATTTTCGGGTCGGCGAAGTGCGGCACCATGTGCTTGAGCCAGTTCGGCGATACGCAGTAATCGGAGTCGATCACGGCGATGACTTCGGCATCCTTGGCGGTATGCGGGATCAGGTAGTTCAGCGCACCGCCCTTGAAACCGGCCAGGGGCGAGACGTGGAAGAACTTGAAGCGCGGGCCCAGGGTTTCGCAGTAGTCGCGCACGGGCTCCCACACGGCCGGGTCCTTGGTGTTGTTGTCGATGATCAGGACTTCGTAGTCCGGATAGTCGAGGGCCGCCAGGGCGTCGAGGGTCTGTTTGACCATCTCCGGCGGCTCGTTGTAGCACGGCACATGGATCGAGACTTTCGGGCGGTAGTCCGAATCCCCTTCGACCGGCAGGAATTCACGCCGGCGTTTGTGGGTCCAGACCGCTTCGGCCAGTTCGTGGGCCTCGGTCAGCAACACGATAAACACGCCCAGGGCGCCGAGGGCCAGGAGGATGCCCACGGTAACGCTGAACCAGGTGCTGTATTGCTGGCTGTAGTCGTAACCAATCCACACCAGCACCGAACCGCACAGGAACGCGATGAAGGTCAGGAAGGTCCGGCCACGCTGGCGCAGGGCCGAGCCGTCGATCATCAGCAAGGTCAGGGACAGCAGTGCCAGCACCACCGAACCGATGGCCAGCACCCGCCATTGCGGAATCGCCACCACCGGCCCTTCAAAGTTGAATTTCTGCTGGCGTGCGGCGTTGAACACGCCCCAGTAGGCGCCGGCCGAGCCTTCATCGCTGACCTTCCACGGCTGATCGAAGGCCTCGATCACGAAGTAGTTGTAGCCCTGGCGATTGAGCTTGTTCACCAGTGTGCGCAGGTAAATCGCCTGGTCGGCCGGGGACGTTTCATTGCCACCGCGCATGCGACCGTTACTCGGCCAGCCAACCTCCGACAGCAGCAGCGGCTTTTTCGGGAACAGTTTCTTCAGGTCCCGGGCGCGGTCGAGTACGTACTGGCCAGCCTTGTCCATCGGAATAAATTCCCAGAACGGCAGGATGTGCGCGGCGATCAGGTCGACGTGCTTGGCCAGTTGCGGGTTCTTTTCCCAGATGTGCCATTGCTCCGAAGTCGTCACCGGCACTTTCACGGCAGCGCGCACCCGGTCCAGCAGCACGATCAGGGCTTCCGGGGTGATTTCCTCACGGAACAGCGCTTCGTTACCCACCACTACCCGCACGACGCTGCGGGAGCTGTTGGCGATTTCGATGGCACGCTGGATCTCGCGCTCGTTGCGCTCCAGGTCCGGGCTGATCCAGATCCCCAGCGTCACCCGCAGGCCGAACTCTTCCGCCAGCTTGGGGATATCCCCCAGGGTGCCGTCGACCGAGTAGGTGCGGATGTTGTCCGTCAGCTTGCTCATGATCGCAAGGTCCTGACGCATTTGATCGTCAGTCGGATACTGGTCTTTCTGCGGGAACTGGCCTTGTTGGAACGGCGAGTAGGAAAAACCGGAGATCTGTTCAGGCCAGTTAGGGGCAGTGACCGGGCGGTTGATCAGCGCCCAGAAGCCGGTGAACAGCGCGGCAATTGCCAGCACCACCACCAGGTTGAGTCCAAATTTACGCGATGACATGGCTATTTCGGGTTCCAAAAGGTGTGGAACGAAAAGAGGTGTCGGCCTGCGCCGAACGGCGCGCATCCTACACCGGCCTTTCACTGACCGTACAGCAAGCCGAGAAAAACCGGACATTGGGCAGCGAAAGTTGACCTAAGTTCTTTACTTGTAGCTGGATGCGTCGAACTTGTCGCGGCAACGCCCTATAATGCGCGCCGGTTTTTGGGGTAATGGTCATGAGTACAGAAGATCCACGGTTTGCCGGCGTCGCCCGCTTGTATGGCATTGAAGGCCTGGAGCGCCTGAAGGCGGCCCATGTGGCCATCGTCGGCGTGGGCGGTGTGGGCTCGTGGGCGGCGGAAGCCATCGCCCGCTGCGGCGTGGGCGAGATTTCGCTGTTTGACCTGGACGACGTTTGCGTCAGCAA
Source organism: Pseudomonas sp. PAMC 25886 (assembly GCF_000242655.1). Taxonomy (NCBI): domain Bacteria; kingdom Pseudomonadati; phylum Pseudomonadota; class Gammaproteobacteria; order Pseudomonadales; family Pseudomonadaceae; genus Pseudomonas; species Pseudomonas sp. PAMC 25886. The sequence goes on along the minus strand of NZ_AHHC01000090.1, from coordinate 55,722 downwards.
CAGCAACCGCCAGTTGCACGCACTGGACAGCACCGTGGGCAAGCCCAAGGTCGAGGTCATGGCCGAGCGCCTGAAGGGCATCAACCCCGACTGCACCGTGCATGCGGTGGCGGATTTCGTCACCCGCGAGACCATGGCCGAGTACATCACGCCCAACATCGATTGCGTGATCGACTGCATCGACAGCGTGAACGCCAAGGCGGCGCTGATTGCCTGGTGCAAGCGGCGAAAGATCCAGATCATCACCACTGGCGGTGCGGGCGGGCAGATCGACCCGACGCTGATTCAGGTGTGTGACTTGAACCGTACGTTCAATGACCCGCTGGCGTCGAAAGTGCGCTCCACGTTGCGCCGCGACTACGGCTTCTCCCGCACCGTGACCCGCCATTACAGCGTGCCCTGCGTGTTCTCCACTGAACAGCTGCGGTATCCGAAGCCGGACGGCAGCATCTGTTTGCAGAAGAGTTTTGTCGGGGATGGCGTGAAGCTGGACTGCGCCGGCGGGTTTGGCGCGGTGATGATGGTCACCGCGACCTTCGGTATGGTGGCGGCGACCAAAGCGGTGGACAAGATTGTGGCCGGCGTGCGCCGGCCTGCTGACAGAGTTCAGGCAACACCGATCTCTGCACCCTGAAAAGATCAAAATGTGGGAGCGGGCTTGCTCCCACATTTAGTTTTGTGTGAGGCTCAACGCCCGCATGCGCTGAAGCACGGCATTCAACCCATTGCTGCGCGACGGTGATAGCTGCCGCGACAAGCCCAGTTGGTCAAACCAGCCGGGCAAGTCGACGGCGTGCAGTTCGGCGGCCGACAAGCCGTTAACCCGCGCCAGCAACAGTGCCACCAGCCCGCGAATCAGCCGTGCGTCGCTGCTCGCAGCAAACTGCCAGTGGCCGTCCTGCAAGTGCCCCACCAGCCAGACCAGGCCTTCACAGCCCTGCACCAGGTTGGCGTCGACCTTGTCTTCATCCGGCAACGCGGGAAGACGCTCGCCCCATTGCATGAGCAGGCGGGCGCGTTGCTCCCAACTCCCGACCACCTGAAACGCCTGCAGCGCCACAACGGCCTCCGCCGGCAAGCTCATCGCAACATATCCAGGGCCTGATCCAGCGCTTCAAAAAAACGCTCCAGGTCATCGGAGTCGTTATACAGCGCCAGCGACACCCGAATCGCCCCGGAGAGCCCCATCTGCTTGAGCAGCGGCATCGCACAATGATGGCCGGCGCGTACGGCAATCCCTTGTTCAGTCAGCAAGTGGGCGAGGTCGGCGTTGTGCACGCCGTCCACCACAAAGCTGGCCAGGGCCACCTGTGGCAAACCCAGCAGCCGTATGCCCTTGCGTGCTTGCAAGCCACGCAACAGGTAGTCGTGCAGGGCGGCTTCGTGGGCCATCACCGCGTGCGGGTCGAGGGAACTCAGGTAATCCAGGGTCGCACCCAGGCCGATCACGCTGGCGATTGGCGGCGTCCCGGCTTCGAAGCCGAGGGGGGCGGGGCGGAAGCTGGCGCTTTGATAGTCAGCCAGTTGCACCATCTCGCCACCAAACTGCCAGTGGCGCAGGTGATGCAGGGCCTCAGTGCGGCCATACAGCACGCCAACGCCATCCGGCCCGTAGAGTTTATGGCTGGAAAACACGTAGAAGTCGCAGCCCAGTGCCTGCAGGTCATGGCGACCATGGACGATGCCCTGGGCGCCGTCCACCACCGTCAGTGCGCCGTGGGCCTTGGCCAGCGCCAACAACTGCGGCAACGGCTGCCAGGCGCCGAGCACGTTGGACAGTTGGCTCACCGCCAGCAGCCGGGTACGCGGGCCGATCAATTCGGCGGCAGCTTGCAGGTCGATCAAGCCGTCTTCGTTAAGTGGCAAAACCACCAGTTCCAGCCCGCGACGCTTGGCCAGTTGCTGCCACGGCAGCAGGTTGGCGTGGTGCTCCAGGGCGCTGATGACAAGCTCGTCGCCCGGGTTGAATAAGTGCTCAAGGCCATAGGCCAGGAGGTTCAGCGCTGAAGTCGCGCCATGGGTGAAGATGATTTGCCCGTCGTCGCCGACGTTCAGCCACTGTGCCACCTTGTTGCGGCTGTCCTCGAAGGCCTGGGTCGCGTGGGCGCCCGGCAAGTGCTGGGCACGGTGCACATTGGCTGCGCCATTGGTGTAGTAATGGCTGATGGCGTCCAGCAGGGCTTGAGGTTTTTGCGTGGTGGCGGCGTTGTCCAGATAGGTCTGGTCTTGCCGTTGCAGGGTGGCGATGGCCGGAAAATCGGCGCGCCAGGGAGAGGGCACAAGCATGGTGATCAAGGCTCGTATAAACGACCCGCACCGGGAAGGTACGGGCCGTCAGTGGCATCGAGTCGCTGCTTAGTTGTGAGCGTGCAGCGCTGCGTTCAGTTCGATGGCCGATTTGTGGGTTTTGCATTCCACGGCACCGGTCTCGGAGTTGCGGCGGAACAGCAGGTCCGGTTGGCCGGCCAGCTCACGGGCCTTGACCACTTTAACCAGTTGGTTGGCCTCGTCCAGCAGCGCCACCTTGGTACCGGCGGTCACGTACAGGCCCGACTCAACGGTGTTGCGGTCGCCCAACGGGATGCCGATACCGGCGTTGGCGCCGATCAGGCAGCCTTCGCCGACCTTGATCACGATGTTGCCACCGCCCGACAGGGTGCCCATGGTGGAGCAACCGCCGCCCAGGTCCGAACCCTTGCCGACGAACACGCCAGCCGACACGCGGCCTTCGATCATGCCCGGGCCTTCGGTACCGGCGTTGAAGTTGACGAAACCTTCGTGCATCACGGTGGTGCCTTCGCCCACGTAGGCGCCCAGGCGGATACGTGCGGCATCAGCGATACGCACGCCACTCGGCACCACGTAGTCGGTCATTTTCGGGAACTTGTCCACCGAGAACACTTCCAGCAACTCGCCACGCAGGCGGGCTTCCAGTTGGCGCTCGGCCAGTTCGGCGATGTCGATCGCGCCCTGGCTGGTCCAGGCCACGTTCGGCAGCTGCGGGAACACACCGGCCAGGCTCAGGCCGTGCGGCTTGACCAGGCGATGGGACAGCAGGTGCAGCTTGAGGTACGCCTCAGGGGTGGAGGTCAGCGCGGCGTCTTCGGCCAGCAGCGTGGCGACCAGCGGGGTGTGGCTTTCAGCCAGGCGGCTCAACAGGGCGGCTTGGGCGGCGTCAACACCTTTGAGCGCGTCAGCCAGTTGCAGGGCCTGGGTGACGGTGAACGTAATGGCCTGGTTGCCTTCGGTGTAACCGAGGATCGGTGCGATGGCCGCGATGATTTCAGCCGAAGGGTTGAGCAGCGGTTGTGCGTAAAATACTTCCAGCCAAGCACCTTGGCGGTTCTGAGTGCCTACGCCGAAGCCCAGGCTGAACAGGGAATTGGACATGCTGTTACCTCTACAAAAATGGAGTGGGCTGGCCTACTTGAGGGCCGCCGAATAACTATCTGGCTTGAAGCCAATCAGGGTTTTGTCACCGAGATCAAGCACGGGGCGCTTGATCATCGAGGGTTGCGCGAGCATCAATTCAATGGCTTTCGCTTGGTCGAGATCGGCTTTGCGTTCGTCTTCGAGTTTGCGAAAGGTGGTGCCCGCACGGTTCAAAACCACCTGCCAACCGTGCTCGTTGCACCATTGGGTCAAGTGTTCGCGGTCGATACCGGCCGTCTTGTAGTCATGAAACTCATAGCTGACAGCGTGTTCATCGAGCCAGGTGCGCGCCTTTTTCATGGTGTCGCAGGCTTTGATGCCGAAAAGGTGCAACGTTTTGCTTGAAGCGGTCAAGGAATTGCCCCCCTTTGGGCTGACGGAGATGAAAGGCCACGGATTATGCCATGGCCAGCGGCTTTCGGCGCCGCTCGTCACAACTGCGTGTTGCTGCGTGCGACTTTTGTGCAAAGGCCATCGCGCAGCATAGGCGGCTAATATGGCACTTCAACGGCGAGTTGTTGCCTGATGTGTGTTGTTGCAAGTTGATTGTCTGGGAATCCCGCGTTATGCAAACCGCTTACACCGTACTTATCCTGCTGATGCTGGTCAGCGTTTCGCGTCTGGTCGGGCGTGTTATCCCACTGCCGTTACCCCTGGTGCAAATCGCCGCCGGGGCCTTGTTGGCCTGGCCGACCCTGGGGCTGCATGTGGCCCTGGACCCTGAGTTGTTTCTTTTCCTGTTCCTGCCGCCCCTGCTGTTCTCCGATGGCTGGCGCATGCCCAAGCGTGAACTGTGGCGCCTGCGCGGGCCGATCCTGACGCTGGCGGTGGGGCTGGTGCTGTTTACGGTGGTGGGCGCCGGTTACTTCATTCATTGGCTGTTGCCGAGTATTCCGTTGCCGGTGGCCTTCGCCCTGGCGGCCGTCTTGTCGCCGACAGATGCCGTGGCGGTGTCAGCCATTTCCCAGAACCGCTTGCCCACGCCGTTGATGCACATGCTTCAGGGCGAGGCGTTGATGAATGACGCATCGGGCCTGGTGACGTTCAAATTCGCCCTGGCGGCGGCACTGACCGGGGTGTTTTCCCTGGCTGATGCCAGCCTGACCTTTGTGCTCGTCGCCGTCGGTGGCCTGGCTATTGGTGTGGCCTTGAGCTGGCTGGTGGGCCGGCTCCGGTCCTGGATGATCGCCCGGGGCTGGGACGACCCGGCGACGCACGTGGTGTTCATGTTGCTGCTGCCGTTTGCCGCCTACGTGCTGGCGGAGCGCCTTGGCGCGTCGGGCATCTTGTCGGCGGTGGCCGCAGGGATGATGCAAAGTTGGCTCGACCTGCTGCCGCGCCAGACCAGCACCCGGCTGCTCAATCGCAGTGTGTGGTCGCTGCTGGAATTTGCGTTTAACGGGTTGATCTTCCTGCTGCTGGGCCTGCAACTGCCGGACATCATCAAGGCCGTGGTCAGCCACGAACCGACGCTGTGGCCGACGTTGCTGTACCGCTGCCTGGACGTGATCGCGATTTTCCTGGTGTTGGTGGTGTTGCGGTTTATCTGGGTGCAAAGCATCTGGCGCCTGTCGGGATTGCTCCGGCGCCTGCGTGGGAAAAGTGAACTGACACTGGTACCGACGGCCCGTTCCTGCTGGCTGTTGACCGTGGGTGGCGTGCGAGGTGCGGTGACGTTGGCGGGTGTGATGTCGGTGCCGTTGCTGTTGGCGCCGGGCCAGGATTTTCCTCAGCGTGACCTGCTGATCTTCATCGCCGCCGGAGTGATCCTGCTGTCGCTGGTCGCCGCCTGCATCGCCTTGCCGTTGCTGCTGCGGGGCATTGAAAAGAGTCCGGACGACAAGCGCCGCAGCGAGGTGCGTGACGCCTGGAAGAAAACCGCTGAAGCGGCGATTCATGCCCTGGAGGCCGAAGAACCTGCGGAAGCGGCACCCCAGGATGCCGCCCAAGCGGCGTTGGCCACTGAGCTCAAGGCGCGGTTGATGTCGGAGTATCGTCATCAGTTGGAAGTGTTCAACGACTCTGCGGAAGCCCAGGCGTTGGCGTTTCAGATGGATCAACTGGAGCGCAAGTTGCGACTGAAGGCGTTAAGAGCACAGCGTTTGGAGTTGTATAGCCTGAGCCGTCATCACCAGATAGGTGATGACGTGTTAAGGGAAGTGCTGGCTGATTTGGACATGAGTGAGGCGAATTTGGGGCATATGAAATGACCCGGTAAACAAGGGCTGGTGATGCTCGATATCGTCGCTAACCTTTGTGCTCAAGATGATGTATCAGGTGGGGTGGATGGGTGGGTTCTGTAATGGATGTGGGTAGTTTGGTGCTGGCGATTTTTTGTCGAGTGGTGGATAGAGGGAGCTGACAAACTCTATATCTTTTGCGGAGATAGTATTGGGGATAAAGTCAACCGCTCTGCCGGCTTCGTATTTGTATTTATAATGCATGATAGAGTCTTTGTCGTAGGGGGAGAATGTGTGGTTGGCATCGCGTTTTATAGCGTCTTCTCTTCCTAGGTTGGGGTCTTCAAGTTTTCTGTCTGGATGCGCATGTTCATGTTCCAAGCCTAATACATGTCCCCATTCGTGCATTATTGTATCTTCCGTATTCTCCTCGGAACCTCGAGTGCCGATTGTGACGTGAGCTTTATCGTGTGGGTGTAGTTTTGCCTCGGTGCCTATCCATGAATAACCACCCGACATTGCAGGATCTACTTCGATTCTTATATCGGCGTTTTTCGGATCATCAATGAATTCGAACGTGAGGTTTACATGAGGTGCCCACTTATTTATATTTTTTTCGATGAGGGCTTTATCTTTTTCATTGACGTCAACAAACCCGATTTTAATGGTTGAGCCTTGTGGCCAGAGATATCGATCGTTGGCGGCTCCTCTGGTTTTTCTGGCGCTGGCTGAAGTACTCGAGGTTTGATCGTCGTTTGGTTGTATTGAGTAGTTAGAAGCTGCGTATGAGGAGGATGTGTAACTGTTGAGGGGGGTCGCCATTGGTAATGTCCTTCACTTTCCTGATTGTTGAATTTTTAGTTATTGAAGAAACACAAAATTATTGATTTTGCCTGTAGTGATCTTTGTCAGTCCTTCCTGATGAGCAGTTTTTTTGCTGCGTGACGGTTAGTTATATCTATTCAGTGATAGGAGGGTAGAGCGTGCGCATGAAAGCTTTATCGCCCTCTGATATTTGATTGTTTTCAGAGCGAGAACTGCCGTCGGCTTTTGTCGAAAAAACGTAATGCATGACGGAAGACCTATCGTATTTTGATGTCGTAACATCTGTACGTGGATAAGTCGGAAAGCCCAGTAGGTAGTCGGAGTCCGGCAGTTGCCTGTCGGGATGTTGATGCTCATGCTTTAGGCCTAATGCATGTCCGAACTCATGTATTATCGCGCCTTCCAGTTCTTCCTTGTCGCCTTGCAATCCAATTGCCATTGTGGGTTTGTCGATAGGTATGGATTTTGCTGATGTCCCTACGTTTGACCAGCCGCCAAGAGTTTCAGGTTCTGTTGCTATGCGTATATCGCCTTCCTTTGTATTTACAAATTCAAATTTCAGGTTGGTGTAAGGTGCCCACTTGTTGATGTTGTCCTTCATTAACTGTTCCTGGTCATTCGTCATGCCCAGCAGGGATATTGTGATGGTCGAACCCTGTGGCCAGAGTAACTTGGGATCTGCCACGCCTCGTTCGTTTCTGGCAACAGGAGGCGGGTTTGCATTCGAGTAATCTTCGACGGGGTCCAGATTGTTTGGAGATGGGTATGAAGTATTAAATGCTGAGGGGTAGTGGGGGGCAAGCGTCGTCATGTTTTTAATCTCGAAAGGATAGTTTCATTTTCTATTGGTCAATGGTTTCAATTTTCTTGTACTCACTGCCTAGCGCCCTATATTGGAATTTATTGTGGGAATAGTTCCGCTGAACGTGTAAGCGAATATATTTTTCGAGTGGAAAGACGGCGGCGTTCTAAGTAGGATTTTTTACCCGATACGCTCTTGGAAGGGGCGTGTGTTTTATCATCGTGGCCCGAACTGCGTCGGGCTGTGCGGGCTTTAGTGAAATTACTATTTGCGTAGGGGGCGTTCGCGTTGCCCGTTCCAGTTGGGTATTGTCGCTGCAACAGCTGTTCTTCAATTCCGGGTAGCCCAACACCTTGAGTTTTGCAGTCTGAGGCGGCATCACGCCATTGGGGGCGATGTATGACGGCAGGTGTTGGCTATTCGGTATATATCGGCGTATTGAACTGCGGCACGTGTTGGGGAGGGTTGATCATTGGCGTTTCCACCCAGAGGTTTTGGAAGCCTGTGGGTGGCGCTCATTACGCCCGGATTTCCCCGTCCGGGCGCGTTTGGGAAGGCGGTAGGCGGGTTACCGGTTTCGGATGACGTATGAGCGAATCCGCTCTGCCGCTTCCACACACTCTGCCAGCGGCGCAACCAGTGCCAGGCGTACACGCCCGGCGCCCGGGTTGAAACCGTCCACTTCCCGTGACAGGTACGAGCCCGGCACCACGGTTACGTGTTCTTCCACGAACAAGTCGCGGCAGAAAGCGGCATCGTCACCGTCCACGTTCGGCCACAGGTAGAAGCCACCGTCCGGCGCTTGCACATCCAGCACTGGCTTGAGAATGGCCAGCACGGCATCGAATTTCTCGCGGTACAGGTCACGGTTGGCCTGCACGTGGGCTTCGTCCTGCCAGGCGGCAATGCTCGCCAGCTGGGTTTGCACCGGCATCGCGCAGCCGTGGTAGGTGCGGTACAGCAGGAAGCCCTTGAGGATCTCGGCGTCACCGGCCACAAAACCCGAACGCAGGCCCGGCAGGTTGGAGCGCTTGGACAGGCTGTGGAACACCACGCAGCGCTTGAAGTCCTGGCGACCCAGTTCCACGCAGGCGCTGAGCAGGCCCGGCGGCGGGGTTTGTTCGTCGAAGTACAGCTCGCTGTAGCACTCGTCGGCGGCGATCACGAAGTCGTATTCGTCGGCCAGGGCGATCAGCTTTTTCAAGGTGTCGACGGGGATCAGTGCGCCGGTCGGGTTGCCGGGGGAGCACAGGAACAGGATCTGGCAGCGTTTCCAGATGTCCGGCGACACCGCGTCGAAATCCGGATTGAAGCCGTTTTCATCCAGGCACGGCAGGTAGTGCGGCTTGGCCCCGGCGAGGAAGGCCGCGCCCTCGTAGATCTGGTAGAACGGGTTCGGGCTGACCACCAGCGCGTCGTCGCCACGGTTGACCACGGTCTGGGTGAAGGCGAACAACGCTTCACGGGTGCCGTTCACCGGCAGGATGTTGCGCGCCGGGTCGAGCCAGCCCTTGGGCACGCTGAAACGGCGTTCGCACCAGGCACCAATCGCCTCACGCAGAGCGGGGATGCCCAGGGTAGTCGGGTACACCGCCATCTGGTCCAGGTTGTTGGCCAGCGCATCGGCAACGAACTGCGGGGATTTGTGCTTTGGCTCGCCGATGGACAGGGCGATCGGGCGTTTGTCCGGGTTCGGCGTGACGCTGCCCAGCAGGACGCGCAGTTTCTCGAACGGGTAGGGCTGCAGCTGGTTCAGGGCATTGTTCATCGGTGGATCTCGTTCAATTCATTGGAAGCTGAAAATGGGCGGTCGGTCAGATGCTCAACCGTGACATCTCGACGCCAGTCTCCTGGTTGACGCTCAACTGCTGGACGATGGCTTCCTGCAAGCGTCGGCACAGTTCAGGGTCGGAGAGCGGCTGGTTGTCGGCATCGGTAATAAAGAACACGTCTTCCACCCGTTCGCCCAGGGTCGCAATCTTGGCGTTCTGCAACGACAAGTCGAACTCCAGGAAGATCGTGCCGATCCGCGCCAACAGGCCCGGGCGGTCCGGCGCGCTGAGTTCCAGCACGGTCACCGGGCGCTGGGCGTCGTTGTGGATGGTCACCTCGGGGGCAAACGCAAAGTGCTTGAGCTGGCGCGGTACCCGGCGCTGGATAATGGTCGGGTAGTCGTCGGGATTGCGCAGGGCGTCGGTGAGGCCCTTGCGGATCTTTTTCACCCGCTCCGGGTTGTCACCGATGGACTCGCCTTCAGTGTCGAGCACGATGTAGGTGTCGAGTGTGAACTGGCTGCTGGAGGTGATCACCCGGGCGTCGTGAATGTTCAGGTTGAGCTGGTCCATCGCGGCCACGGTCACGGCGAAGAAGTCGTGCTGGTCCGGCGCGTAGATGAAAATCTGCGTGCCGCCCTCGAACTCGCGCTGGGTGGTTTCCTTGATCAGCACCAGTGGCCCGCCATCGGTCGGCTGCTGCAGGATCGCGTCGCTGTGCCAGGCCACGTCGCCGGCGGTGTGGCGCAGGAAGTAGTCGTCCCCCAGTTGCGACCAGAGTTGCTCGACGTCATCCGGGTCGTTGCCGCCGCGCACCAGGATATCCAGGGCTGCGCTCTGGGTGCGACGGATCTGCTCCTCGCGGTCCACCGGGTTCTCCAGGCCGCGACGCAGCGCGCGCTTGGTCTCGGTGTAGAGCTGGCGCAACAGGCTGGCACGCCAGGAGTTCCACAGCGTCGGGTTGGTGGCGTTGATGTCGGACACGGTGAGTACGTAGAGATAGTCGAGACGGGTTTCGTCGCCGACGATCTGTGCGAAATCGTGGATCACCTGCGGGTCGGACAAGTCCTTGCGCTGGGCGGTGGTGGACATCACCAGGTGGTTTTGCACCAGCCACACGATCAGGCGGCTGTCCCACAGCGGCAGTTGGTGGCGCTGGCAGAACGCCTCGGCGTCTACCGCACCAATTTCCGAGTGATCGCCGTGCCGGCCCTTGCCGATGTCGTGGTACAGGCCGGCCAGGTAAATCAGCTCGGGCTTGGGCAGGCGCGCCATCAGCTTACTGGCCAGCGGGAATTTCTCTGACACCTGGGTGTACTGCAGCTTACGCAGGTGTTTGATCAGGTTCAGGGTGTGGGCGTCCACCGTATAGATGTGGAACAGGTCGTGCTGCATCTGCCCGACGATAAAGCCGAACTCCGGCAGGTAACGCCCCAGAATCCCGTAACGGTTCATGCGCCGCAGGTTGCGGTGGATGCCGATCTTGCACTTGAACAGCTCGATAAACAGGCTGGTGTTGCGAATGTCGTGGCGGAAATCGTCGTCGATCAGGTGACGGTTTTCCCGCAGCAAGCGAATGGTGTCGGCGCGCACGCCCTTGATTTCCGGCTGCTGGGCCATCAGCACGAAGATTTCCAGCATGGCGAACGGCGTGCGTTTGAATACGTTGTCGTTGCGTGCCTCGATGTAGCCATCGTGCAGCTGGAAGCGTGAGTTGATCGGCTGCGGTGGCGCTTCGTCTTCCGGGGCCAGGATCACTTCTTCGAAGTGCTGGATGATCAGGTCGCTGAGCTGGGCAATGCTCATCACCACGCGGTAGTACTGCTGCATGAAGCTTTCGATGCTGGTCTTCGCATCCTCGCCTTCAAACCCCAGCAAGGTGGCGATGGAGCGCTGGTGATCGAACAGCAGGCGGTCTTCGGAGCGCCCGGCCAGCATGTGCAGCGCGTAGCGCACTTTCCAGAGAAACTCCTGGGAGGAGGCCAGCAGGGCGTTTTCGCTCTCCACCAGGAAACCTTCCCCGGCCAGGGCCCGCAGGTTCAGGGTGCCGTACTGGCGACGGGCAACCCACAGAATTGTCTGGATATCCCGCAGCCCGCCCGGGGAGCCTTTGACGTTGGGTTCCAGGTTGTATTCGGTGTCGTTGTACTTGTGGTGCCGGGCTTTCTGCTCGGCGCGCTTGGCCAGGAAGAAATCCTTGCTCGGCCACATGTGCGCGGTACTGGTGACCTCCAGCATGCGCTGGCGCAGGCGCTCGGGGCCGGCGATGGTGCGGCTTTCCATCAGGTTCGTGATCACCGTCAGGTCGGCGCGGGCTTCCTGGGCGCATTCGTCCACCGAGCGCACGCTTTGGCCGACTTCCAGGCCGATGTCCCATAGCAACGTCAGAAAACGCTCGATGGAATCGCGAAAGATCTCGTGGTCGGCGCTGTCGAGCAAAATCAGCAGGTCGATGTCGGAGTAGGGGTGCAGTTCGCCGCGGCCGTAGCCGCCGACCGCCACCAGGGCGATATCGGCGTCTTCACTCCAGCTGAACTGTTCCCAGGCCTTTTGCAGGATGTTGTCGACGAACCAGGCGCGGTCCTCGATCAGCCGGCGAATGTCCCGGCCGCTACGAAAGCGCGCGTCGAGCACTTCGCGGGCCTGACGGATGGCCTTCTTGAAGGCGGCAATGGGGCTTGCCTTCAGCGCCAGCTCCGCCTGGAACTGGCCACGGTCAAAGAGTTCGGGATCCACCTGGGGCATCGATCGGTTTTCCTTTCTATCTATGGGTCACAGCGTTGCAATTAGAAAACCGGTGCAAACATTACGCCGAAACGCGAGGAATCGTGTCGTCGGCGCGCAGGGTGAAGATCTCGTAGCCGGTGTCGGTCACCAACAGGGTGTGTTCCCACTGGGCCGAGAGCTTGCGGTCCTTGGTGATGGCGGTCCAGCCATCGCCCAGCACCTTGGTGTCGGCCTTGCCCTGGTTGATCATCGGCTCGATGGTGAAGGTCATGCCTGCCTTCAGTTCCATGCCGGTGCCGGCGCGGCCGTAGTGCAGGATTTGTGGCTCTTCGTGGAACACCTTGCCGATGCCGTGGCCGCAGAATTCGCGCACTACCGAGAAGCCGTTCTTTTCAGCGTGCTTCTGGATGATTTCACCGATGTCGCCCAGGCGGCAGCCGGGTTTGACGATTTCGATGGCCTTGTACATGCATTCCTGGGTCACTTGCGACAGGCGCTCGGCCCATACCGGTACAGTGCCGACGTGGAACATACGGCTGGTGTCGCCGTGGTAGCCGTCCTTGATCACGGTGACGTCGATATTCAGGGTGTCGCCGTCTTTCAGGGGTTTGTCGCCGGGTATCCCGTGGCACACCACGTGGTTGATCGAGGTGCAGATCGACTTGGGGAAGCCCTTGTAGTTCAGCGGCGCAGGGATGGCTTTTTGCACGTCGACGATATAGTCGTGGCAAATGCGGTCCAGCGCTTCGGTGGTGACGCCGGGCTTGACGTGTTCGGCAATCATTTCCAGCACGTCGGCAGCCAGTTTGCCGGCGACACGCATGCCAGCGATGTCTTCGGCGGTTTTGAGGGTTACGGTCATACAGGCTCTCTCTAGCGCGACGCGCTGAAATCAATACGGTTTACGGGTGTGCGACAAAAGGTTGCAGAATTCGCACAAGCCCAAAAAACGCGATTCTAGCAGACGCAGGGGTGAAACCATGAGCGTCTGGCGATCGCTTCTGTCTATAAGGATGGGGGCATTCTGGCTCTATTCAAAGGCTTAGGCAAAAGCGACTGACGGCAAATGTGATTGCGGGTTTCGTTTTTGCAAGCTCTGTGGTATAAAATGCGCCGCTTTCCGGGGATACCCCGCAAAGCTTAAATCCACACACGTGTCGACACGATGACCTGGGTGCCGGAGGCGAATGCCGCTGGTTGGTCATTGGGATACGTGGAGGCCAAACCCGACTTATTAAGGAACTATCATGTCCCAAGTCAACATGCGCGATATGCTGAAGGCCGGTGTGCACTTCGGTCACCAGACCCGTTACTGGAACCCGAAAATGGGTAAATACATTTTCGGCGCGCGTAACAAGATCCACATCATCAACCTTGAAAAAACCCTGCCAATGTTCAACGAAGCTCTGACTTTCGTAGAGCGCCTGGCCCAGGGCAAAAACAAGATTCTGTTCGTCGGCACCAAGCGTTCCGCTGGCAAGATCGTTGCTGAAGAAGCAGCACGTTGCGGTTCGCCGTACGTCGATCACCGCTGGTTGGGCGGCATGCTGACCAACTTCAAAACCATCCGTGCTTCCATCAAGCGTCTGCGTGACCTTGAAGTGCAAGCCGAAGACGGTACTTTCGCCAAGCTGACCAAGAAAGAGGCGCTGATGCGCACTCGCGACCTGGAAAAGCTCGATCGTTCCCTGGGTGGTATCAAGGACATGGGCGGTCTGCCTGACGCACTGTTCGTTATCGACGTTGATCACGAGCGCATCGCGATCACCGAAGCCAACAAGCTGGGCATCCCGGTTATCGGCGTAGTCGATACCAACAGCAGCCCGGAAGGCGTTGACTACATCATCCCAGGCAACGATGACGCAATCCGCGCTATCCAGCTGTACATGGGTTCGATGGCTGACGCTGTAATCCGTGGCCGCAACCACGTTGCTGGCGGCACCGAGCAGTTCGTTGAAGAAGCTCCGGTAGCAGCAGCTGAGTAACTGACGCCTTGGCGTTGACTCAGTAAGCAAAAAGGGGGCTTGGCCCCCTTTTTGCCACCTCGAAAACCATTTGTCGGCAGCGCAGCTACAACATCTGTAACGTGCAGCGGCCTACAAGGTGGTTCGGGAAGAATTGATCGCCCGTTCAATCGGGTGGAATGGTTGAAAACCTATCCAAGAGGATTTTGAAAATGGCAGAGATTACTGCAGCGTTGGTTAAAGAACTGCGTGAGCGTACCGGCGAAGGCATGATGGATTGCAAAAAGGCCTTGACCAAGGCCGGCGGCGACATCGAAAAAGCCATTGATGACATGCGTGCTTCGGGCGCCATCAAGGCCGCCAAGAAAGCAGGCAACGTCGCTGCTGAAGGCGCTATCGCAATCAAGGAAGACGGCAAATCGGCCGTTATCCTGGAAGTTAACTCGCAGACCGACTTCCTGGCCCTGCAAGACGACTTCAAGAACTTCGTCGCTGCCAGCGTTGAAAAAGCATTCGCTGACAAGCTGACCGACGCCGCTCCGCTGATCGAAGCTCAAGAAGCTGATCGTCTGGTTCTGGTTGGTAAAGTAGGCGAGAACGTTAACATTCGTCGCCTGACTCGCGTTGAAGGTGATGTTGTTGGTGCTTACCTGCACGGCAACAAGATCGGTGTTGTGGTTGCCCTGAAAGGCGGCAACGTTGAACTGGCCAAAGACATCGCTATGCACGTAGCGGCCAGCAACCCTGAATTCCTGCTGCCATCGGAAGTTTCTGCTGAAGCCATCGAACGCGAGAAAGCCGTGTTCCTGCAGCTGAACGAAGAAAAAATCAAAGGCAAGCCTGAAAACATCGTTGAAAACATGGTGAAAGGCCGTATCAGCAAGTTCCTGGCTGAGGCTTCCCTGGTTGAGCAGGCGTTCGTCAAGAACCCTGAAATCAAGGTTGGCGAACTGGCCAAGAAAGCTGGTGCTGAAATCGTTTCCTTCACCTACTACAAAGTAGGCGACGGCATCGAGAAGCCGGTCGACAACTTCGCTGAAGAAGTTGCTGCCCAGCTGGCTGCCACCAAGAAGTAAGACGGTTTTTAACTGTCGCCCAAAAGAGGCTGCCCGCTTACGCGCGCAGCCTCTTTTCAAATGGGGTGATCAATTTTTATTGGTTTCCCTTTGGAACTGGCTTACAAAGCCGTGTTCCGATGGCGCTGTGACAGCGTCAAGCTAGAGTGAACGCAGGCCGTAAACGGCTTGCCAAGAATTTTCAAAAATACGCCGCAGGAGAGATTCGCAATGGCTCAGCAGGGCAGTGGTCATCAGGCTCGCTATAAACGCATTCTACTCAAGCTTAGCGGCGAGGCCCTGATGGGGTCGGAAGAGTTTGGGATCGATCCCAAAGTACTCGACCGCATGGCGCTGGAAGTCGGCCAACTGGTCGGTATCGGTGTTCAGGTCGGTCTGGTGATCGGCGGCGGCAACCTGTTCCGCGGTGCGGCACTCAGCGCTGCCGGCATGGATCGGGTGACAGGCGACCACATGGGCATGCTGGCCACTGTGATGAACGCCCTGGCGATGCGTGACGCCCTGGAACGCGCCAACATCACCGCTATCGTCATGTCGGCTATTTCCATGGTCGGTGTAACGGATCACTATGATCGTCGCAAAGCCATGCGTCACCTGGATGCCAAAGAGGTAGTGATTTTTGCTGCCGGTACCGGCAACCCGTTCTTCACCACCGATTCGGCAGCGTGCCTGCGTGGTATCGAGATCAACGCGGACGTGGTGCTCAAAGCCACCAAGGTTGACGGTGTTTACACTGCAGACCCATTCAAAGACCCGCATGCCGAGAAGTTCGATCATCTGACTTATGATGAAGTACTGGATCGCAAGCTGGGCGTGATGGACCTGACGGCTATTTGCTTGTGCCGCGACCACAAGATGCCGCTGCGCGTATTTAACATGAACAAGCCCGGCGCCCTGCTGAACATCGTACACGGCGGCGCGGAAGGGACTCTGATCGAGGAAGTCGAACAATGATCAACGAAATCAAAAAAGACGCTCAAGAGCGCATGCAGAAATCCCTGGACTCTCTGAACCATGCATTTGGCCAGATTCGTACCGGCAAGGCTCACCCAAGCATTCTGGGCAGCGTGATGGTGCCGTACTACGGCGCTGATACCTCCATCACCCAAGTGGCCAACATCACTGTAAAAGACTCCCGTACCCTGCAAGTCGTGGCCTTTGAGCGCAACATGCTCGGTGCCGTCGACAAGGCCATCCAGAGCGCCGGTTTGAACCTCAATCCGACCAACCTGGGCGAACTGCTGCTGATCTCCATGCCAGCCCTGACCGAAGAAACCCGTAAGGGCTTCACCAAGCAGGCGCGCAGCGCAGCTGAAGATGCGCGTGTTGCCGTGCGCAACATCCGTCGCGATGCCTTGGGCGACCTGAAGAAGCTGGTCAAGGACAAGGAAATCAGCGAAGACGAAGAGCGTCGTGCCGTCGCCGATATCGACAAGCTGACCAAAGATGCCGAGGCCCAGATCACCAAGGCCACGGAAGACAAAGAAAAGGACCTGATGGCCGTATAAAGGGTCAGGACGCCTTCATGGAAAAGACCAAGCAGACTGTGCCCTCCGTGGTGCCGCGCCATGTCGCGATCATCATGGACGGGAATAATCGCTGGGCGAAGAAGCGCTTTATGCCGGGTGTTGCCGGGCATAAAGCGGGTGTCGATGCTGTACGTGCCGTGATCGAGGTGTGTGCCGAGGCCAAGGTCGAAGTGTTGACCCTGTTCGCGTTCTCCAGTGAAAACTGGCAGCGCCCGGCCGAGGAAGTCAGTGCCTTGATGGACCTGTTTTTCAAGGCCCTGCGTCGTGAGGCCAAGCGCCTGAACGAGAACAACATCAGCCTGCGCATCATTGGTGACCGCTCGCGGTTCCATCCCGAGCTGCAGGCGGCGATGCGTGAAGCCGAGGCGATTACTGCCGGCAGCAACCGTTTTGTGCTGCAAATTGCAGCCAACTACGGTGGCCAATGGGATATCGCCCAAGCTGCGCAGCGTCTGGCGCGGGAAGTACAGGCCGGTCATTTGCGTCCGGAAGACATCACGCCCGAGCTGTTGCAAACCTGTCTGGTGACCGGCGACCTGCCGTTGCCCGACCTGTGCATTCGTACCGGTGGCGACCACCGCATCAGCAACTTCCTGTTGTGGCAGTTGGCCTATACCGAATTGTACTTCTCCGACCTGTTCTGGCCGGACTTCAAACACGATGCCATGCGCAATGCGCTGGCCGATTTCGCTTCCCGTCAGCGTCGTTTCGGTAAAACGAGCGAGCAGATCGAAGCTGGAGCCCGGGTTTAATGCTTAAACAACGAATCATCACGGCGCTGATCCTGCTGCCTATTGCCCTGTGCGGGTTTTTCCTGCTTGAAGGGGCGAATTTCGCGCTGTTCATCGGCCTGGTCGTGACGCTGGGTGCCTGGGAATGGGCTCGCCTGGCGGGTTTTGCTGCGCAGTTGCCGCGTGTGGTGTACGCCGCAGTTGTGGCGCTGTTGATGTTCCTGATGTACATCCTGCCGGACGTAGCGCCCTGGGTGTTGGGGGCGGCGGTGTTGTGGTGGGCGTTGGCGACCTATTTGGTGCTGACTTTTCCTGGCTCCAGCAGCCACTGGTCCAGTGTCGCCTGCAAGCTGGTGATCGGCCTTTTGATTCTGCTGCCCGCCTGGCAAGGCCTGGTCTACATCAAGCACATGCAGCTGGGTAACTGGCTGATCATGGCGGTGATGGTGCTGGTGTGGGGCGCCGATATCGGTGCCTACTTCTCCGGCCGTGCTTTCGGCAAGCGCAAGTTGGCGCCGGCTGTCAGCCCGGGCAAAAGCTGGGAGGGCGTGTATGGCGGCCTGGCATTGACCCTGGTGATTACCGTTGTAGTCGGCGTGGTGCGTGGCTGGACCGCCAAGGAAATGCTCTTGTCCCTGGTGGGTGCGGCCGTGGTCGTGTTCATCTCGGTGGTCGGTGACCTGACCGAAAGCATGTTCAAGCGCCAGGCCGGGATCAAGGACAGCAGTAACCTGCTGCCGGGTCACGGTGGCGTGCTCGACCGTATCGACAGCCTGACGGCTGCGATCCCGATCTTTGCCGTGCTGCTGTGGATGGCTGCCTCGTGAGCCGCCTGCAACAGGTCACCGTGCTGGGCGCTACCGGCTCGGTGGGGCTAAGCACCCTCGATGTCATTGGCCGTCACCCCGAGCGTTATCAAGTATTCGCATTGACCGGGTTCAGTCGCCTGAGCGAGCTGCTGGCATTGTGTGTGCGCCACGCTCCGCAATATGCAGTCGTGCCCGAAGCGGCAGCAGCGCGTGGCTTGCAGGACGACCTGCGCGCTGCGGGCCTGGCAACCCGGGTGTTGGTGGGGGAGGAGGGGTTGTGCCAGGTGTCGGCTGACCCTGATGTCGACACCGTAGTCGCGGCAATTGTCGGCGCTGCCGGCTTGCGTCCGACGCTGGCCGCCGTTGATGCGGGGAAGAAGATTCTGCTGGCCAATAAAGAAGCCCTGGTAATGTCCGGTGCGCTCTTTATGCAGGCGGTGCGCAAGAGCGGCGCCGTGCTGTTGCCGCTGGACAGCGAACACAATGCGATTTTCCAGTGCATGCCCGGTGATTTTGCGCGTGGGTTGAGCCAGGTTGGGGTGCGTCGGATTCTGCTGACAGCCTCTGGCGGTCCGTTCCGGCAGACACCGCTGGCCGACCTGGAGCATGTTTCCCCTGATCAGGCGTGCGCGCATCCGAACTGGTCCATGGGTCGCAAGATCTCGGTGGACTCGGCGAGCATGATGAACAAGGGCCTGGAGTTGATCGAGGCCTGCTGGCTGTTCGATGCCCGGCCGGATCAGGTCGAGGTGGTGATACACCCGCAAAGTGTGATTCATTCCCTGGTGGATTACGTGGATGGCTCGGTGTTGGCCCAGTTGGGTAACCCGGACATGCGCACGCCGATCGCCAATGCCCTGGCCTGGCCGGAGCGAATTGACTCGGGTGTTGCGCCGCTGGATCTATTTGCCATCGCCCGTCTGGATTTCGAAGCCCCCGACGAGCAGCGGTTTCCTTGTCTGCGCCTGGCGCGGCAGGCGGCAGAGGCGGGTAACAGCGCGCCTGCGATGCTGAATGCGGCGAACGAAGTGGCGGTGGCGGCGTTTCTTGAACGGCGCATCCGTTTTCCGCAGATCGCGAGTATCATCGAAGACGTTTTGAACCTTGAACCTGTGGTTGCCGTGAATGATCTGGGCGCGGTGTTCGAGGCTGATGCAAAGGCCCGGGCCTTGACCGGGCAATGGTTGAACCGCAATACGCGTTAGCCTTTGGGCGTGTTTGAGCCTTCAGGGACTGGATTGAGATGCGGAGAAATTAGATGAGTGCGCTCTACATGATTGTCGGCACCCTGGTTGCTCTGGGTGTGCTGGTTACCTTCCACGAGTTCGGCCATTTCTGGGTCGCGCGTCGTTGCGGCGTCAAGGTACTGCGCTTTTCCGTAGGCTTCGGCATGCCCTTGCTGCGCTGGCACGACCGTCGCGGCACCGAGTTTGTGATCGCGGCCATTCCGTTGGGTGGCTACGTCAAGATGCTCGATGAGCGCGAAGGCGAAGTGCCGGCTGATCAGTTGGATCAATCCTTTAATCGCAAGACCGTCCGTCAGCGCATTGCCATAGTCGCAGCAGGTCCGATCGCCAACTTTCTGTTGGCCATGGTGTTCTTCTGGGTCCTGGCCATGCTGGGCAGCCAGCAGGTGCGTCCGGTCATTGGTGCCGTCGAGCCGGACAGCATGGCGGCCAAGGCTGGCCTGACCGCCGGGCAGGAAATTGTTGCAGTTGATGGCGAGCCAACCACGGGGTGGGGCGCGGTCAATTTGCAGTTGGTGCGTCGTCTGGGTGAAAGCGGCATCGTGAAACTGGTGGTGCGTGAGCAGGACTCCACCGCTGAAACGCCGCGCGAGCTGACCCTGGATCACTGGCTGAAGGGCTCCGATGAGCCTGATCCGATCAAATCCCTGGGTATTCGTCCATGGCGCCCGGCCTTGCCGCCGGTACTGGCAGAGCTGGATCCGAAGGGGCCGGCCCAGGCCGCAGGTCTGAAAACCGGTGATCGCCTGCTGGCGCTTGATGGCCAGGCACTGAACGACTGGCAGCAAGTGGTCGACCTGGTGCGTGTACGCCCTGATACCAAAATTGTGCTGAAAGTCGAGCGCGATGGTGCTCAAATCGACGTCCCCGTAACCCTGGCCGTTCGCGGGGAAGCCAAGGCGGCCGGGGGTTACCTGGGCGCCGGGGTCAAAGGTGTCGAGTGGCCACCTTCGATGGTGCGAGAGGTCAGTTTCGGACCGTTGGCGGCAATTGGCGAGGGTGCGAGACGCACCTGGACCATGAGTGTGCTGACCCTCGATTCCCTCAAGAAAATGTTGTTCGGCGAGCTCTCGGTAAAAAACTTGAGTGGACCGATAACCATTGCTAAAGTGGCGGGCGCTTCTGCCCAGTCGGGCGTTGTAGATTTCCTGAATTTCCTGGCTTATCTGAGTATTAGCCTTGGGGTTCTGAATTTGTTGCCCATTCCAGTATTGGATGGGGGGCATCTGTTGTTTTATCTGGTCGAGTGGGCGCGTGGTCGCCCCTTGTCGGATCGGGTGCAGGGTTGGGGGATACAGATCGGTATCAGTTTGGTGGTCGGGGTGATGTTGTTAGCCCTGGTCAACGATCTGGGACGACTGTAACGCTTCGCTGAATTGCGAATCTGCCGCATTTTGCGGCAGTTTGTTTATTGCCAGTTGGAATAAGAAAGGACTTCATGAAACGTCTGCTGCTAACTGCGGTTCTCACCGTATTGATGATCGCCGAAGTTCACGCCGAGTCCTTCACCATCTCCGATATTCGCGTCAACGGCCTCCAGCGGGTTTCCGCGGGTAGCGTCTTTGGTGCCTTGCCGTTGAACGTCGGGGAACAGGCTGATGACCGTCGCCTGGTGGAATCCACTCGTGCGCTGTTCAAAACCGGGTTCTTTCAAGATATCCAACTGGGTCGTGAAGGCAACGTCCTCGTCATCACTGTCGTCGAGCGGCCTTCTGTCGCCAGTATCGAGATCGAAGGCAACAAGGCGATCTCTACTGAAGACTTGATGAAAGGTCTCAAGCAATCCGGCCTTGCCGAAGGCGAGATCTTCCAGCGTGCCACCCTTGAAGGCGTGCGTAACGAGCTGCAACGTCAGTACGTTGCCCAGGGTCGTTACTCGGCCACCGTCGAGACTGAAGTGGTGCCGCAGCCGCGTAACCGCGTTGGCCTGAAGGTCAACATCAATGAAGGTACCGTGGCGGCCATCCAGCACATCAACGTGGTGGGTAACACCAAGTTCGCTGATGACGACCTGATCGACCTGTTCGAACTCAAGACCACCAACTGGCTGTCGTTCTTCAAGAACGATGACAAGTATGCACGCGAAAAACTGTCCGGTGACCTGGAGCGTCTGCGTTCCTACTACCTGGACCGTGGCTATATCAACATGGATATCGCTTCGACCCAGGTGTCCATCACCCCGGACAAGAAGCACGTCTATATCACTGTCAACGTCAATGAAGGCGAGAAGTACAAGGTTCGTGACGTCAAGCTCAGCGGTGACTTGAAAGTGCCTGAAGACCAGGTCAAGTCCCTGTTGCTGGTGCAGAAAGACCAGGTGTTCTCGCGCAAGCTGATGACCACCACGTCCGAGCTGATCACCCGTCGCCTGGGTAACGAAGGCTATACCTTCGCCAACGTCAACGGCGTACCGACCCCGCACGATGAAGACCACACCGTGGACATCACCTTCGTCGTCGATCCGGGCAAGCGTGCCTACGTGAACCGCATCAACTTCCGTGGCAACACCAAGTCTGCTGACGAAGTGCTGCGCCGTGAAATGCGTCAGATGGAAGGTGGCTGGGCGTCGACATACCTGATCGACCAGTCCAAGGTTCGCCTTGAGCGTCTGGGCTTCTTTAAGGAAGTCAACGTCGAAACCCCGGCTGTACCGGGTGTGGATGACCAGGTTGACGTGAACTACGCCGTAGAAGAGCAGGCTTCCGGTTCGATTACCGCGAGTGTCGGTTTCGCCCAGAGTGCCGGTCTGATCCTCGGTGGTTCGATCACCCAGAACAACTTCCTCGGTACCGGTAACAAGGTTTCCATCGGCCTGACCCGAAGCGAATACCAGAGCCGCTATAACTTCGGTTATGTCGACCCCTACTGGACTGCTGACGGTGTGAGCCTGGGCTACAACGCCTTCTACCGCACAACCGACTACAAAGACCTTGACGTCGACGTTGCAAGCTATGCAATCGACAGCCTGGGTGTTGGCGCCAACATTGGTTACCCGATCAGTGAGACCTCGCGTCTGACCTTCGGCCTGACCGCGCAACAAGACAAGATCAAGACCGGTGTGTACACCGTGGATGAGATCTTCAACTTCGTGCGTAAAGAAGGTGACCAGTTCCTGAACTTCAAGGCTTCGGCCGGCTGGTCGGAATCGACCCTGAACAAAGGCGTACTCGCAACCCGTGGCCACTCTCAGAGCCTGACTCTGGAAGCAACCACGCCGGGCAGCGACCTGTCGTTCTTCAAGCTCGACTACCGTGGCCAGTTGTTCCAGCCATTGAGCGAGAACTACACCATGCGCCTGCACACCGAACTGGGTTACGGCGATGGTTATGGTTCGACCAGCGGCTTGCCGTTCTATGAGAACTACTATGCTGGTGGTTTCAACTCGGTACGTGGCTTCAAGGACAGCACCCTGGGTCCTCGTGGTACCCCAAGCCGTGGCGTGGGTGTGACCGGTAACCAAGGTACCGTGGCTGACTCGGACAACGACCCGCTGCCATTCGGTGGTAACGTTCTGATCCAGGGTGGTGCGGAGATCCTGTTCCCGCTGCCATTCGTGAAAGATCAGCGTTCCCTGCGTACTTCGGTCTTCTGGGATGTGGGTAACGTGTTCGACTCCAAGTGCGAACAGGTCACCAACCCCAATGGCTCGAAGTCCAACACGCAGTGCAACGACGTAAGTCTGAGCAACCTGGCAAGCTCTGTCGGTGTGGGCGTGACCTGGGTGACGGCGCTGGGCCCGTTGAGCTTTGCTCTGGCCATGCCGATCAAGAAACCGGATAACGCTGAAACCCAGATTTTCCAATTCTCCCTCGGCCAGACGTTCTAAGCGTCTGACCCAAGATAACGACAACGGATTCTGTAGGAGTACATCGTGCGTAAGTTGACTCAATTGGTTCTCCTGGCGACAGTCCTGGTAGCGACCCCGGCGTTTGCCGAAATGAAGATTGCTGTTCTGAACTATCAGATGGCCCTGCTGGAATCCGATGCGGCCAAGAAATATGCCGTGGACGCAGAGAAGAAGTTCGGTCCTCAACTGACCAAGCTCAAGACTCTGGAAAGCAGTGCCAAAGGTATCCAGGACCGTCTGGTAGCCGGTGGCGACAAGATGCAGCAAGGCGAGCGCGAGCGTCTGGAGCTTGAATTCAAGCAAAAGGCCCGTGACTACCAGTTCCAGTCCAAGGAGCTGAACGAAGCCAAGGCCGTTGCTGACCGTGAAATGCTCAAGCAGCTCAAGCCGAAACTCGACAGCGCCGTGGAAGAAGTCATCAAGAAAGGTGCCTTTGACCTGGTGTTCGAACGCGGCGCCGTCATCGACGTTAAACCTCAGTACGACATCACCCGTCAGGTGATCGAGCGCATGAATCAGCTGAAGTAAGCCATGACTGCGACTATCAAGCTCGGCCAATTGGCCGAGTTCCTGGGGGCCACCTTACGTGGCTCCCCGGAGAAGGAAATTACTGGGCTAGCCACCTTGCAGGAGGCTGGCCCAGCTCAGTTGAGCTTCCTGGCAAACCCCCAATACCGTAAATACCTGGGCGACAGCCGCGCCGCAGCTGTGTTGCTGAAGGCCGCTGATGCCGAAGGGTTTACCGGGGATGCGCTGGTTGTTGCCGACCCGTACCTGGCATACGCCAGGGCGTCGCACCTGTTTGATCCAAAACCCAAGGCTGCTGCCGGTATCCATCCGACTGCGGTGATCGCCGATGATGCGCAGGTCGACCCTGCTGCGAGCATCGGTGCTTTTGTGGTGATCGAAAGTGGTGCGCGCATCGGTGCGGGCGTGACGATCGGCGCGCAGTGCTTTATCGGTGCCCGCAGTGAGGTGGGTGCCGGTGGTTGGCTGGCTCCGCGCGTGACCCTGTACCACGATGTGCGTATTGGCGAACGTGTCGTGATTCAGTCGGGCGCCGTGATCGGTGGCGAGGGCTTCGGCTTCGCCAACTCGAAGGGCGTGTGGCACAAGATTGCTCAGGTGGGCGGCGTGTTGATCGGCGACGACGTTGAAATTGGCGTCAATACGGCTGTTGACCGCGGTGCCCTGGCCGATACCGTCATTGGTAACGGCGTAAAACTGGATAACCAGATTCAGATCGCCCACAACGTGCAGATTGGCGATCACACCGCCATGGCCGCATGCGTGGGGATTTCCGGCAGCACCAAGATTGGCAAGCATTGCATGCTCGCCGGCGGTGTTGGCCTGGTGGGCCATATCGAAGTGTGCGACAACGTATTCATTACCGGCATGACCATGGTGACCCATTCGATTACCGAACCTGGGTCCTACTCATCCGGTACGGCCATGCAGCCTGCGGCCGAATGGCGCAAGAGCGCGGCACGTCTGAGGCAGCTCGACGATATCGCTCGGCGCCTGAAACATCTGGAAAAGCGTGTTGGGGACGTGACCCCTGGCGGTAATGCTTCATCAGATGGCTGATACCATTTCCATATCAAGTGTGCACAGCCGCTAGACTGCCTCCTTGATTTGCTAGAGGGGCGTGCCTTAGTCCGCACGCTCCCAATCTTTATTACAGGCTTCCCCCCGAAATGATGGACATCAACGAGATTCGCGAATACCTGCCTCACCGTTACCCGTTCCTGCTGGTGGACCGGGTGACGGACCTCAATGTTGAGGAAAAGCGCATTCGTGCCTACAAGAATGTCAGCATCAACGAACCGTTCTTCAACGGTCACTTCCCTGCGCATCCGATCATGCCGGGCGTGTTGATCATTGAAGCGATGGCCCAGGCTGCCGGTATCCTTGGTTTCAAAATGCTCGACCTGAAGCCTGCCGATGGCACGCTCTACTATTTCGTGGGCTCCGACAAACTGCGCTTCCGCAACCCGGTCACTCCGGGCGATCAGTTGATCCTGGAAGCCAAGTTCATCAGCTGCAAGCGCCAGATCTGGAAGTTCGAATGCCAGGCTTCGGTCGATGGCAAGCCGGTGTGCTCGGCTGAAATCATCTGTGCGGAACGCAAACTATGAGTTTGATTGACCCTCGCGCAATCATCGATCCGACGGCCGTACTGGCCGCCGACGTTGAGGTCGGCCCCTGGTCGATCGTCGGCGCAGGTGTGGAAATCGGCGAGGGGACAGTCATCGGGCCACATGTGATCCTCAAAGGCCCGACGCGGATTGGCAAACACAACCGCATCTATCAGTTTTCATCGATAGGCGAAGACACCCCGGACATGAAGTACAAGGGTGAAGAAACGCGCCTGGTAATCGGTGATCACAACATCATCCGTGAAGGCGTGACCATTCACCGCGGTACCGTTCAGGACCGCGCCGAGACCACCCTGGGTGATCACAACCTGGTGATGGCCTATGCGCACATCGGTCATGACAGCGTGATTGGCAACCATTGCATCCTGGTCAACAACACCGCGTTGGCCGGCCACGTGCACGTTGACGATTGGGCGATCCTGTCCGGCTTCACCCTGGTCCATCAATATTGCCATATCGGCGCCCACAGCTTTTCCGGCATGGGTACCGCCATCGGCAAAGACGTTCCGGCGTTCGTAACGGTATTTGGCAACCCCGCCGAAGCCCGCAGCATGAACTTCGAGGGCATGCGCCGTCGGGGCTTCAGCGAAGACGCGATCCACGCCCTGCGCCGTGCCTATAAAGTGGTTTACCGCCAGGGGCTGACGGTTGACCAGGCCTTGATCGAACTGACGGAGCCCGCCGCACTCTTTCCGGAAGTTGCGACATTCCGTGACTCGATCCAGTCGTCGACTCGCGGCATCACCCGCTGATCATGGCCAAGCTGCGTATAGCGTTGGTGGCCGGAGAAGCTTCCGGCGATATTCTCGGTGCAGGCCTGATGCGAGCCCTCAAGGTTCAGCATCCGGCGGTTGAATTCATCGGTGTCGGTGGTCCGCTGATGCAGGCTGAAGGCCTCACGTCCTACTTTCCCATGGAGCGCTTGTCGGTCATGGGGCTGGTAGAAGTGCTGGGCCGTTTGCGCGAGCTGCTGGCCCGCCGCAAAAAGCTGATCCAGACCCTGATCGAAGAAAAGCCTGACGTCTTCATCGGAATCGACGCGCCGGACTTCACCCTCAATATCGAACTCAAGTTGCGTCAGGCCGGGATCAAGACCGTGCACTACGTCAGCCCCTCCGTATGGGCATGGCGGCAAAAGCGCGTGCTGAAGATTCGTGAAGGCTGCGATCTGATGCTGACCCTGCTGCCGTTCGAGGCCCGGTTCTACGAAGATAAGGGCGTGCCGGTGCGGTTTGTCGGCCACACCCTGGCCGACACCATTCCGCTCCAGGCCGACCGTGCGGCGGCTCGTGCCGAACTGGGCTTGCCTGAGGGGCCGTTGGTGGCCTTGATGCCGGGCAGTCGGGGCGGTGAAGTGGGGCGTCTCGGTGCGCTGTTTTTTGATGCCGCAGAACGCCTGCAAGCCCTGAAGCCGGGCGTGCGCTTCGTATTGCCGTGCGCGAGCCCTCAGCGCCGTGCGCAAATTGAAGAATTGATGGTAGGGCGCAATTTGCCGTTGACCCTGCTCGACGGGGGCTCGCACCTGGCCCTGGCTGCGTGTGATGCGGTGCTGATCGCTTCCGGTACCGCGACTCTGGAGGCCTTGCTCTACAAGCGCCCGATGGTCGTGGCTTATCGTCTGGCGCCGCTGACCTATTGGATTCTCAAGCGGATGGTCAAAAGTCCCTACATCTCCCTGCCCAATTTGCTGGCCCAGCGTCTGCTGGTGCCCGAGTTGTTGCAGGACGATGCGACGCCTGAAGCCCTGGCACGCACTCTTTTCCCGTTGATCGACGGTGGCGAAGAGCAGACCCGTGGGTTTGACGAGATTCACCGCACCTTGCGTCGTGATGCGTCGAATCAGGCGGCGGATGCTGTGCTGACCTTGATCGGCCAAAAACAGGAAGCCCTATGAAGACGCAAATGGGCCTGGATTTCAGCCTGGTCGCTGATGCCCTTGATCTGGTAGCCGGCGTCGACGAAGTGGGCCGTGGCCCACTGTGTGGCGCGGTCGTCACCGCAGCCGTAATCCTCGATCCGAAACGCCCGATCCTCGGCCTCAACGATTCGAAGAAACTCACCGAAGCCCGTCGCGAAAAACTCTTTGACGAGATCTGTGAGAAGGCCCTGAGCTGGCACATCGCCCGGGCCGAAGTCGAGGAAATCGACAAACTGAACATCCTGCACGCCACCATGCTGGCCATGCAGCGTGCCATTGAAGGCCTGCACATCACGCCAAAAATGGCGATGATCGACGGCAACCGCTGCCCCAAGCTGACGATGCCGGCTGAAGCGGTGGTCAAGGGCGACAGCAAGGTGCCGGCAATTGCCGCTGCGTCGATCCTGGCCAAGGTCAGCCGTGACCGAGAAATGGCGGCTTTTGAATTGATCTACCCTGGCTACGGCATCGGCGGGCACAAAGGCTACCCGACGCCCGTTCATCTGGAAGCTTTGGCGCGCCTGGGGCCAACCCCGATCCACCGCCGCTCGTTCGCCCCGGTTCGTCAGGCTTACGAGGCTCGGGAAAGCCTGATCGAGGTTTAGCAGCAAGGCTGATGTTTTTGCCAAGGCCCGGTACAATCCGGGCCTTGTTGTTTTCACGTTTTGGACAGGATCACTATGCCGGCTTCATTCGTTCACCTGCGCCTGCACACTGAATACTCCCTGGTCGACGGCCTGGTACGGATCAAACCGCTGGTCAAAACCCTGGTGGGCATGAACATGCCTGCCGTGGCGGTGACCGACCAGAACAACATGTGCTCCCTGGTCAAGTTCTACAAGGCCGCCATGGGCGCCGGCATCAAGCCGATCTGCGGCGCCGACCTGTGGCTGTCGAACAAGGACCCGGATAACCCATTGAGCCGCATCAGCCTGTTGGCGATGAACGGCGTCGGTTATCGCAACCTCACCGAACTGATTTCCCGTGGCTTTATCGATGGCCAGCGCAACGGCTCGATCATCATCGAGCGCGAGTGGGTGGCCGAGGCCAGCGAAGGGCTGATCATGCTCTCGGCGGCCAAAGAGGGTGAAATCGGCATCGCGCTGTTGGGCGGCAATCCCCACGAGGCGGAAGTGCTCGCCCGTGAATGGATGGACGTGTTCCCCAACCGTTTCTACCTGGAAATCCAGCGCACCAACCGTCCTAACGATGAAGAGCAGTTGCACGCCGCCGTGGCCCTGGCTGAAAAGCTGGGCGCGCCGCTGGTAGCGACCAACGATGTGCGCTTTATCAAGAAGGAAGACTTCGAGGCCCACGAAACCCGCGTCTGCATTGGCGAAGGCCGAGCGCTGGATGATCCGCGCCGCTCGAAAAACTACAGCGAAGAGCAGTACCTCAAAAGCGCCGATGAAATGGCCGAGTTGTTCAGCGACCTGCCCGAGGCCCTGGAAAACTCCGTTGAAATCGCCAAGCGCTGCAATATTGAAGTAAAGCTGGGCAAGCACTTCCTGCCCAACTTCCCGATTCCCGATGGCATGACCATCGACGAGTATTTCCGCAAGGTCTCGTTCGACGGCCTGGAAGAACGCCTGAGCGTCCTGCTACCCAAGGACACCACCGAAGATTACGAAGCCAAGCGCCAGGTCTACGTCGACCGGCTGAATTTCGAGCTGGATATCATCATCCAGATGGGGTTCCCCGGTTACTTCCTGATCGTTATGGACTTTATCCAGTGGGCCAAAAGCAACGGCGTGCCGGTGGGACCGGGCCGTGGATCGGGTGCCGGGTCGCTGGTGGCCTATGTGCAGAAGATCACCGACCTCGACCCGCTGGAATATGACCTGCTCTTCGAACGGTTCCTTAACCCGGAACGGGTATCGATGCCCGACTTCGACGTCGACTTCTGCATGGATGGTCGCGACCGGGTAATCGAATACGTGGCCGAGAAGTACGGCCGCAATGCGGTAAGCCAGATCATCACTTTCGGTTCGATGGCGGCCAAGGCGGTAATCCGCGACGTGGCCCGGGTGCAGGGCAAGTCCTACGGCCTGGCTGACCGCCTGTCGAAGATGATCCCGTTCGAAGTCGGCATGACCCTGGAAAAAGCCTACGAGCAGGAAGAAATCCTGCGGGACTTCATCAAGGTCGATGAAGAAGCGGCCGAAATCTGGGACATGGCACGCAAACTCGAAGGCGTGGTGCGTAACGTCGGTAAACACGCCGGTGGTGTGGTTATCGCGCCCACCAAGCTGACCGACTTTTCGCCGATCTATTGCGACGAAGAAGGCGACGGCCTGGTAACCCAGTTCGACAAGGATGACGTGGAGGCGGCCGGCCTGGTGAAGTTCGACTTCCTTGGCCTGCGTACCCTGACGATCATCGACTGGGCGCTGAAGACCATCAACCGCGACCGCGCCAAGGTCAACGAGCCGCCGCTGGATATCGCGTTTATCCCGCTGGACGACAAACCGACCTACAGCCTGCTGCAAAAAGCCGAAACCACGGCCGTGTTCCAGCTTGAATCCCGCGGCATGAAAGAGCTGATCAAAAAGCTCAAGCCCGACTGCCTGGAAGACTTGATCGCACTGGTGGCGCTGTTCCGTCCGGGCCCGCTGCAATCGGGCATGGTGGATGACTTCATCAACCGTAAGCACGGGCGTGCCGAACTGGCTTACCCGCACTCCGATTACCAGTACGAAGGCCTCAAGCCAGTACTGGCACCGACCTACGGCATCATCCTGTATCAAGAACAGGTGATGCAGATTGCCCAGGTCATGGCCGGTTATACCCTCGGTGGCGCGGACATGCTGCGTCGGGCCATGGGTAAGAAAAAGCCCGAGGAAATGGCCAAGCAGCGCGGCGGTTTCATTGAAGGTTGCGCCACCAATAACATCGACGCTGACCTGGCCGGTAACATCTTCGACCTGGTAGAGAAATTCGCCGGTTACGGCTTCAACAAATCCCAC
The DNA here is from genome assembly GCF_000242655.1 of Pseudomonas sp. PAMC 25886. Taxonomy (NCBI): domain Bacteria; kingdom Pseudomonadati; phylum Pseudomonadota; class Gammaproteobacteria; order Pseudomonadales; family Pseudomonadaceae; genus Pseudomonas; species Pseudomonas sp. PAMC 25886. Next base: position 25,738 of record NZ_AHHC01000090.1, on the reverse strand, counting down.
TCCGCCGCCTATGGCCTGGTGTCGTACCAGACCGCGTGGCTGAAGGCTCACTACCCGGCGCCGTTCATGGCGGCGGTACTGTCTGCGGATATGCACAACACCGACAAGGTCGTGACCTTGATCGAGGAAGTGCGCACCATGAAGCTGCGCCTCGACGCGCCGGACGTGAACACTTCCGAATTCAAGTTCACGGTGAACGACGAAGGCCGCATCATCTATGGTCTTGGCGCGATCAAGGGCGTGGGCGAAGGCCCGGTGGAGGCGATTACCGAAGCGCGTCAGGACGGGCCGTTCAAGGACCTGTTCGATTTCTGCGCCCGTGTCGACCTCAAGCGCATCAACAAACGGACCCTTGATGGCTTGATCCGCAGCGGCGCTCTGGATCGCCTGGGCCCGCACTTCCATGATGAGCCGAAGGCTTACCAGGCCAACATTGACCGCAACCGTGCGGTGTTGCTGACGGCCATGGAAGAAGCGATCAAGGCCGCCGAGCAGACCGCCCGCACCCACGACAGTGGCCACGCCGACCTGTTTGGCGGGCTGTTCGTCGAAGCAGACGCCGACGTTTACGCCAACCACCGCAAGGCCAAGGACCTGACCCTGAAGGAACGCCTCAAGGGCGAGAAAGACACCTTGGGCCTGTACCTCACCGGTCACCCGATTGACGAATACGAAGGTGAAATCCGGCGTTTCGCCCGTCAGCGCATCATCGACCTGAAGCCGGCGCGGGATACCCAGACCGTTGCGGGCATGATCATCGCCCTGCGGGTGATGAAGAATAAAAAGGGCGACAAGATGGGTTTCATCACCCTCGACGACCGCTCGGGCCGGATCGAAGCGTCGCTGTTTGCCGATGCGTTCCATTCCGCCCAATCGCTGCTGCAGACGGACGCGATGGTGGTGGTGGAAGGGGAAGTCAGCAACGACGACTTCTCCGGCGGCCTGCGCCTGCGGATCAAACGGGTGATGAGCATGGAAGATGCCCGCACCAATCTGGCCGAGAGCTTGCGCCTGAAAGTGCGCACTGATGCGCTCAAAGGCGATCAGCTACGCTGGTTGGGGGACTTGCTCAAGCGTCATCGTGGCGCGTGCCCGGTGACAATGGAATACACCGGCAATGATGCCAAGGCCATGCTGCAGTTCGGCGAGACCTGGAGAATCGACCCAGGCGATGGCTTGATTCAAGCATTGCGTGACCAGTTCGGGCGTGACAACGTCTTCCTCCAATACCGTTGACGGTCAGGCCGTACAAAGAACGCCTGATCTCGACCGAATATTTAATCTCGACCTAACCGCGCCTCTCCCTTAAGGTAGGGCGCGAATAGACAACCGGCTGGCCAGGCACTCCCTGGCCGTCGACCCAAGACGGACGCTTATGAACCCGAATTTTCTTGATTTCGAACAGCCGATCGCTGACCTGCAAGCCAAGATCGAAGAGCTGCGCCTGGTCGGCAATGACAATTCGCTGAATATCGGCGATGAAATCGCTCGCCTGCAAGACAAGAGCAGCACGCTCACCGAAGACATCTTCGGCAAGCTGACCAGCTGGCAGATCGCGCGCCTGGCCCGCCACCCGCGCCGTCCGTACACCCTGGACTACATCGAGCACATCTTCACCGAGTTCGACGAGCTGCACGGCGACCGTCATTTCTCCGACGACGCGGCCATCGTGGGCGGTATCGCCCGCCTGGACGACCAGCCTGTCATGGTGATCGGTCACCAGAAAGGCCGTGAAGTGCGCGAGAAGGTTCGCCGCAACTTCGGTATGCCGCGCCCCGAAGGCTATCGCAAGGCCTGCCGCCTGATGGAAATGGCCGAGCGCTTCAAGATGCCGATCCTGACCTTCATCGACACCCCGGGCGCCTACCCGGGTATCGACGCTGAAGAGCGCAACCAGAGCGAAGCGATTGCCTGGAACCTGCGGGTGATGGCTCGCCTGAAGACGCCAATCATCGCGACGGTGATCGGCGAAGGCGGTTCCGGCGGTGCATTGGCCATTGGCGTCTGCGACCAACTGAACATGCTGCAATATTCGACCTACGCGGTGATCTCGCCGGAAGGTTGCGCTTCGATCCTGTGGAAAACCGCCGAGAAAGCGCCGGACGCTGCCGAAGCCATGGGCATCACCGCTGATCGCCTGAAAGGCCTGGGCATCGTGGACAAAGTGATCGCCGAGCCATTGGGCGGCGCCCACCGTGACCCGGCTGCCGCTGCAGCGACCATTCGTGCTGAACTCAGCTCGCAGCTGGCGATGCTCAAGAAGTTCGACAACGAGGCGCTGCTGGCCCGCCGTTACGAGCGACTGATGAGCTACGGTCTCTAAGCCGACGCCATCTAAGATGTGGGAGCTGGCTTGCCTGCGATAGCATCAACTCGGTGCACTAGATAAACCGAGTTGCCTGCATCGCGGGCAAGCCCGGCTCCCACATTTGTTTTGTGTATGCTTGGCTATCGTGTTCCAGTTTTGCGGCGGTACTTTGCGATGAAACCAACTCTGCCCGCCAAGCTCCTGCAAATCCTCGCCCCCTGGCGCAATGCCCCGGCCTGGCACATCGCCTTCTCCGGCGGCCTCGACTCCACCGTCCTGCTGCACCTCCTGGCCACGCTGGCCAAAATCGACAAGCTCCCGCCACTCAGCGCTATCCATGTTCATCATGGGCTGCAAGCTGCGGCGGATGCGTGGCCGGCTCATTGCCAGTCCGTGTGCGACGCCTTGGGCGTGCCTCTGCGGGTGATCCGCGTGCAAGTGCAACAAGGCGCAAGCCTGGAGCGCGCGGCCCGTGAGGCGCGGTATCAGGCGTTTGCGGAGGTCACCGGGGCAGGGGAGTTGCTGGTCACGGGCCAGCACCGTGACGATCAGGCTGAAACCTTACTGTTTCGGCTGTTGCGTGGGGCTGGCGTGCGTGGCCTGGCGGCAATGCATGCGCGGCGCCCTTTGGCAGATGGCTATCTGGTGCGACCCTTGCTGGATGTATCTCGCGCCGAGCTTGAAGCCTACGCCCGTGAACATCAATTGACCTGGATCGAAGACCCGTCGAACGCTGATCCGCGTTTCTCGCGCAATTACCTGCGCCACCATGTTTTCCCGCAGTTGACCGAGCGGTGGCCCCAGGCCGTCAGCACCATGGCCCGTAGCGCTGAACACTTGAGCGAAGCCCAGGGGCTGCTCGACGAACTGGCACAAATGGATCTGCTGGCTGCCAGCCAGTCCTCGGCGTTTCCCTGGCTGGCGTTGCCATCGCTGGCCCTTGCACCGCTTGCCGCGCTCTCCGAGGCCCGCCAGCGCAACGCGCTAATGCATTGGCTGACACCGCTGACACGCTTGCCCGACAGCGAGCACTGGGTCGGCTGGTCCACCCTGCGCGACGCCAAGGAAGACGCGCAGCCTCTGTGGCGCCTGGCCGACGGTCAATTGCATCGCGGCGGCGGGCGCATCTGGTGGTTATCAACCAGTTGGTCGGAATTTTTGGATGCGCCGGTGAGCTGGTCACACCCCGAAAACCCACTACAGTTACCCGGTAACGGGCAGCTGCATTTCAGCGGCGACGCACCTGAAGGCCCCTTGAGCATCCGCTATCGCCAGGGCGGCGAAATCATGGAATTGCCAGGCCGGGGCCGGCGGGACCTGAAGCGCTTGCTTAACGAAAGTGCGGTGCCAGGCTTCATCCGTGGCAGATTGCCGCTGCTGTATCAGGGCCAACAATTGCTGGCTGTGGCCAACCTGCCGGGGCTTGCGGCGGGTGGCGGTACCGGCTGGCAATTACATTGGATGCCACCAACCTGCGATCAAGGTTTGAGCTGATAGAGCCTTTCCGGTAGACTACGCTCCCTTCTTGATACAACTTCTGTGGATTCGCCTGAATCGCAGCAGTTGCCGATTACCAAGCAGTCTTTGCTGGGCGATTCCAAAAAATGTGTAGCGATCAACGTACCGGTGTTTCATTGCTGGTCTGTCACAACGCGGCGGTTTTTTTGAAAGGTGCACTGTGATTAATGCAGGTGATCGGGGGCTTCGGCCTTCCTTCGCTTTCCCCGGCGGCTCGGACCGCTTTAACGCAGACTTCTAGGGTTTTTCATGACGCGCTACATATTCGTCACGGGCGGTGTTGTTTCTTCATTGGGGAAAGGCATTGCCTCCGCTTCATTGGCGGCCATCCTGGAGGCGCGGGGACTTAAGGTCACCATGCTCAAGCTGGACCCGTACATCAACGTTGACCCGGGCACCATGAGCCCGTTCCAGCACGGTGAAGTGTTCGTCACCCACGACGGCGCCGAGACCGACCTGGACCTGGGCCACTACGAGCGGTTCATCCGCACGACCATGACCCAGAACAACAACTTCACCACCGGCCGTGTCTACGAGCACGTGCTGCGCAAGGAGCGCCGTGGTGACTACCTGGGTGCAACCATCCAGGTGATCCCGCACATCACCGACGAAATCAAGCGCCGCATCATCAAGGGTGCAGGCGATGCCGACGTGGCGATGGTCGAGATCGGTGGCACCGTGGGTGACATCGAGTCCCAGCCATTCCTTGAAGCCATCCGCCAGTTGCGTTTCGAAGTCGGCGCCAAGCGCGCGATGCTGATGCACCTGACTCTGGTGCCGTACATCGCCACCGCCGGCGAAACCAAAACCAAGCCTACCCAGCACTCGGTCAAGGAACTGCGTTCCATCGGCCTGCAGCCGGACGTGCTGGTATGCCGCTCCGACCACGCGATCGACATCGCGTCGCGTCGCAAGATCGCCCAGTTCACCAACGTTGAAGAACGTGCGGTCATCGCGCTGGAAGACGCCGACACCATCTACAAGATCCCGGGCATCCTGCACTCTCAGGGCCTGGATGATTTTGTCGTCGAGCGTTTCGGCCTGCAGTGTGGCGGCGCCGATCTGTCCGAGTGGGAAGCCGTGGTCGACGCCAAGCTCAACCCTGAGCATGAAGTCACCATCGCCATGGTCGGCAAGTACATGGAGCTGCTGGACGCCTACAAGTCGCTGATCGAAGCGATGAGCCACGCGGGCATCAGCAACCGTACCAAGGTCAACCTGCGCTACATCGACTCCGAAGACATCGAGAACCAGGGCACTGCGCTGCTGGAAGGCGTTGACGCCATCCTGGTTCCGGGCGGTTTCGGCCTGCGTGGCGTGGAAGGCAAGATCACTGCCGTGCAGTACGCTCGTGAGAACAAGGTGCCGTACCTGGGTATCTGCCTGGGCATGCAAGTGGCGGTCATCGAGTTCGCCCGTAACGTGATGGGCTGGAAAGACGCCAACTCCACCGAGTTCGATCGCACCAGCGGTCACCCGGTCGTGGGCCTGATCACCGAGTGGGAAGATGCCACCGGCGCGGTCGAAACCCGTACCGAAGCCTCCGACCTGGGCGGCACCATGCGCCTCGGCGCGCAGGATTGCCTGCTGGAGCCGGGTTCCCTGGTTCACGATTGCTACGGCAAGGACGTGATCGTCGAGCGTCACCGTCACCGCTATGAAGTGAACAACAACCTGCTGCCGAAAATCATGGAAGCCGGCCTGAAAATCTCCGGTCGTTCCGGTGATGGCGCGCTGGTTGAAGTGGTTGAAGCACCGGATCATCCATGGTTCGTGGCGTGCCAGTTCCACCCGGAGTTCACCTCGACCCCGCGCGACGGTCACCCGTTGTTCAGCGGCTTCGTTAAAGCAGCACTGACGCAACATCAGAAGAAGGCGTAAACCTGATGGCCCAGAAGATCATTCGCGTAGGCGACATCGAGATTGCCAACGACAAGCCCATGGTGCTGTTCGGCGGCATGAACGTGCTGGAAAGCCGCGACATGGCGATGCAGGTCTGTGAAGAGTACGTGAAGGTGACCGAGAAACTCGGTATCCCTTACGTGTTCAAGGCCAGTTTCGACAAGGCCAACCGTTCGTCCGTGACCTCCTACCGCGGCCCGGGCCTTGAAGAAGGCATGCGGATCTTCCAGGACATCAAGCAAGCCTTCGGCGTGCCGATCATCACCGACGTCCACGAGCCGGAACAGGCTGCCGTGGTCGCCGAGGTGTGCGACATCATCCAGTTGCCGGCCTTCCTGTCGCGCCAGACCGACCTCGTGGTCGCCATGGCCAAGACCGGCGCTGTGATCAATATCAAGAAAGCCCAGTTCCTCGCCCCCCAGGAAATGAAACACATCCTGAACAAGTGCGTGGAAGCGGGTAACGATCAGTTGATCCTCTGCGAGCGGGGTTCGAGCTTCGGCTACAACAACCTCGTGGTGGACATGCTCGGTTTCGGCATCATGAAACAGTTCGAATACCCGGTGTTCTTCGACGTGACCCACGCGCTGCAAATGCCCGGTGGTCGCGCCGATTCCGCTGGCGGGCGCCGTGCCCAGGTACTGGACCTGGCCAAGGCCGGCATCAGCCAGTCCCTGGCAGGTTTGTTCCTGGAAGCCCACCCGGACCCGGACAACGCCAAGTGCGACGGCCCATGCGCCCTGCGCCTGGACAAGCTGGAGCCATTCCTGGCCCAGTTGAAGCAGTTGGACGACCTGGTCAAGAGTTTTCCGACGGTAGAGACCGCGTAAGCGCCATTTCTCCGGTAGACTTTCCCTCGCTTTACGCTCAGGCCCGCGGGCCTGAGCCTTGTCGCCTGCAAGCCTGCCCGTTGTTCCACCCTTGCGGTCGGTCAAAAGATTTCCTTCAGCTGCGTCGTTTTCGTCAACTTTGGAGTGTTTACAACAATGGCAAAAATCGTCGACATCAAAGGTCGTGAAGTTCTCGACTCCCGTGGCAACCCTACCGTCGAAGCCGACGTGCTTCTCGATAACGGCATCATCGGCAGCGCCTGCGCGCCGTCCGGTGCTTCCACAGGTTCCCGCGAAGCGCTGGAACTGCGTGATGGCGACAAGAGCCGTTACCTGGGCAAGGGTGTACTCAAGGCGGTCGCCAACATCAATGGCCCGATCCGTGACCTGCTGCTGGGCAAGGACCCGCTTGACCAGAAAGCCCTCGATCACGCGATGATCAAGCTCGACGGTACCGAAAACAAAGGCAGCCTGGGCGCCAACGCCATCCTCGCCGTGTCCCTGGCTGCTGCCAAGGCCGCTGCACAGGACCAGGACCTGCCGCTGTACGCCCACATCGCCAACCTGAATGGCACCCCGGGTGTCTACTCGATGCCGGTGCCGATGATGAACATCATCAACGGTGGCGAGCACGCTGATAACAACGTCGACATCCAGGAGTTCATGGTGCAGCCGGTTGGCGCCAAGACCTTCTCCGAAGGCCTGCGCATGGGCACCGAGATTTTCCACCACCTCAAGGCTGTGCTGAAGGCCCGTGGCCTGAGCACTGCAGTGGGTGACGAAGGCGGCTTCGCGCCGAACCTGGCGTCCAACGAAGATGCACTGAAAGTGATCTCCGAAGCCGTGGCCAACGCTGGCTACAAGCTGGGCACCGACGTGACCCTGGCCCTGGACTGCGCGGCCAGCGAATTCTACGAAGACGGCAAGTACAACCTGTCCGGTGAAGGCCACGTGTTCACCTCCGAAGGTTTTGCCGACTACCTCAAGGGCCTGACCGAGCGCTACCCGATCATCTCGATCGAAGACGGCCTGGACGAGTCCGACTGGGCCGGCTGGAAAGTCCTCACCGATAAAATCGGCGAGAAAATCCAACTGGTGGGCGACGACCTGTTCGTCACCAACACCAAGATCCTGAAAGAAGGCATCGACAAAAAGATCGCCAACTCGATCCTGATCAAGTTCAACCAGATCGGCACCCTGACCGAAACCCTGGAAGCCATCCAGATGGCCAAGGCTGCGGGCTACACCGCCGTGATCTCCCACCGCTCCGGCGAAACCGAAGATTCGACCATTGCCGACCTGGCCGTGGGCACTTCGGCAGGGCAGATCAAGACCGGTTCCCTGTGCCGTTCCGATCGCGTTTCCAAGTACAACCAATTGCTGCGTATCGAAGAGCAATTGGGCGGCAAAGCCAAATACAACGGTCGCAGCGAGTTTCGCGGCTGATTGTTAAATGGTAAAAGGTCAGCGGATTACGTCGGAAAAATCACGACAGCGTGAATTTCGACGCTAATCTCATGACTAACAAGCACAAGCCTGGTTTTTCCAGGCTTCGTGCTATCAGTTGCTGCAAAAGTTTTGCATGGCTGTCTTTTTTCACTGGATACCCGATATTCGATGCGCAGTCCCAATTGGTTGTTCCTCGTCTTGCTCTTGCTGCTGGCTGGCCTGCAGTACCGCCTTTGGGTGGGGAATGGCAGCTTGGCGCAGGTCACCGAACTGACCCAGCAAATTGCTGCACAGCACGCCGAAAACGAGGTGCTGCTGGAGCGCAATCGCGTGCTCGATGCCGAAGTGCTTGAATTGAAAAAAGGCATGGAGACCGTTGAAGAACGGGCTCGTCATGAGTTGGGCATGGTCAAGGAGGGCGAAACCCTCTACCAGTTGGCCCAATGAGCAGCTCGTCACCGGCCTTCTGGGCCGTGATTCCTGCCGCGGGCGTGGGTGCCCGTATGGCCGCGGACCGTCCCAAGCAATACTTGCAGTTGGGCGGGCGCACTATTCTCGAACACAGCCTTGGCTGTTTCCTCGACCACCCGGACCTCAAGGGGCTGGTGGTCAGCGTCGCTGTTGATGACCCCTACTGGCCAACCCTGGCCTGCGCCATCGACCCGCGCATCGTGCGTGTAGACGGCGGCGAAGAGCGCTCGGGTTCAGTGCTTAACGCCTTGCTGTACTTGCATGGCCAGGGCGCCGGCGATGATGACTGGGTGCTGGTGCACGATGCGGCCCGGCCCAACCTCAACCGCGACGACCTCGACAAACTGCTCTTCGAGCTCGCCAACGATACCGTCGGCGGGCTGCTGGCGGTGCCGGCGCGGGATACCCTCAAGCGCGCCGACAAGCATGGCCGGGTACTGGAAACCGTTGACCGCAGCGAGATCTGGCAGGCCTACACGCCGCAGATGTTCCGCCTGGGCGCGCTGCATCGGGCCCTCGCCGACAGCCTGGTCTCGGACGTGGTCATCACCGACGAAGCCTCCGCCATGGAATGGGCCGGGCACGCACCGCGCCTGATAGAAGGCCGTTCCGACAATATCAAGGTCACCCGCTCGGAAGACCTCGAATGGCTGCGCCAGCGTCGGGCCAGCCAGTCCGTTTGATTCAGCCGGGCACCTGCTCAACGCCGGGCCTGGTTTTCAGCGCATCCACCAAGGCCTGCAGGCTGTTGAAGGGTTTCTGGTCGATTGACCAACCCGGTGCGGTGATGGAAAACAGTGCGCCGGTTTGATTGACCTCAATGGTTTGGACATTGCCTCGCCGTGACCGGTAGAGAATCTGCGCCGTGGTGGTGGGCGTGGCCGCCGATAGCAGGAACTGGCCGGGTTTGTTCAGTTGTGTCTGCGGCGTTTTGGCGGCCAGGCTGTGTGATGGGCCGGGAAGCACCGGTGCCGTTTTTTGCAATGAAGTGGTATCAACCCGTAATACAAAGTCGGCCTTGACCGTCGCATCTCCCTTGCCAATTCCCATGCTGGAGGTTCGTCCAGGGTCTGCCTCGATCCCCAGTCGCTGCCCGGCGCGCGCGTCCTCTATCCGCAGGCTGATACTGCCCGTCAGCTCGGCCAGGCCGGGGATGCCCCGGTAAGTGTTGGTGTGGCTGTCACCGACCAGCGCGACCCATTTCCCGGGGTGGCTCTTGGTGGTCTGGACCCACTGAATCACCTCGGTCGCGTAGAAATTCATCATGCGTTGGCGAAGGGTGCCGTTGACGTCCGCCATGTCCCTGATCATGTAGCTGGCGGTGCAGTCGATGGGCTGGATCTTGATCCCGGCCTCCCGGGCTTTGATCAGGACATTCTGAAACGAGTAGTGGCTATCGCTCCGGGGTGGGTAGATACCTCTCAAGTAACTTCTCAATTCATCGGACATGCTTGCTGTCCTGGAGCGGTAGAACAGCTTGATCAGCGGGGTATGAACGTCGGTCAACAGATGTTCAAGATAGATCCGCTTGACCCCTTCTCGCGCCAGCGCCTGCATGTTGTCCATCAGAAAAGCCTTGCTCGACAGCGCATCATGGCTTTCTCCCAACACCAGTCCATCGCTGGCACTGAGCAGCTTGTGGATGATGCGGGTTTGGGACTCATCGAGGCTGAGGGTCGGCAACACCGGTCGTACGTGGGAGGACGTGCGGTTGTTGAAGAAGGTCGTCGAGTCTTGGGCCAATTTGTTTCTTTTCTCAAAGAACAGGTTGCGAGCGTCCCTGAGCGGTTGCTGCCGGCTTCCCAGGGGCTCGAAGTCTTCGGAAAATGAACTGCTGTCGCTCATCATGCCCGACACGGTGTCACGCAGCGGAGTGGGCATTTCATAGGCGTTGAATAAGCTTGAATGGGCCGGGCCACCAAAAAAACGGTAAATGCGCTGCCAGCCGTTGCGAAAGGCGCCGCCCCCGTTCAGCCCCGCTATCCGCCATTTCAGATCGGGGCTTTGTAGGGCGTAGAGCCCGGTGGCGTGGGTTTTCAAGGGGGTTGCCGGATCATTCACGAACAGTTCGAAAAAACCGCTCTCGTCGGGGGTCATGTAGGTAATAAACGATTCGCCAAGTAACTTCACGGTTTGCAAGCCGGCGGGGCGGGGCCGTGTACTCAGTATTCGGCCTTGGTCTTGGACCGACGTCGAACGGCTGGAAACGATGCTGACCTTGATGTTGCCGCTCGCCTGCCGGACCGCCTTGCCCAATTGGCTGCGCAAGCTGTTGAGGGTGACGGCGACCTGGCTGCCGAGGCCATGGATCGCCACGGGCATAGCATTCAGGGCGCCGAAGATAATCCGTTCCGTGCCCTTGGGCTTGCCTCTGAGTACGTCGTCGGTGCCAATCGCCATCTCGGTGAGGCCTTGGGTCAGGAAGCAAAACTCCGCAAGCAGGGCCGACCTCATGGCAAGGGCCAGGGGGATCGCCAGCAGGCAGCCTTTTTCCAGGGTGTCGAGGGTGTTTGCCTTGTGGGTATCGAGGGGCGAAACGATGGTGCTCGCCATCAGCTTGCTGATACGCGCCTTCACCTGCCGGGTTATATAGTCGAAAGGGTCGCCGCTCAGCGCCGGGTACATGGCGTTGTTGAGGTATTGCTCCGGGTCCCAATAGGCGTTTGGCAGCAGGCTGTTGAACAGGCCGGATTTCGGGGCAGGGCCGGGAAAGGCCGACATTCCCACCAGGGCTTCCTCGACCCCGCTGTAGATCAAGCCGGAGTCGACCGTTTCGGGTTCGAAATGGTTGGTCAGGGCTTTGCGTAGAGTGGCCGTCCTGGCCATGTCCACCAGCCACGCGCGCATGGAGGTCGGGTTGATAAAACCGTGGAAGGGTGACGAGTTGCCCGGAATATAAAGCAGGGTGATCTGGCTCGGCTTGTCTGTGATGGTGAGAATGTCGGTGGCTTCGCTGTTGTGGATGCGCAGCAAACGCAGAGAAAGATTTTTATCCGGGACGTAGGGCGCCTGGAGGTCTTCCAGGGACAAGTTGCTGAAGTCCTTGTTGACGCCGACGCCCGCTGCCCGCGCCGCCAGCTGGCGCTCCTCATCGGTCAGGGTGAACTCTTCGGATTGACTCAAATAGCCTTCGATGAAGGCCATGCGCATCAGGGTTTTGTAGTTCTCCTGGTGCTTGTCCCAGAACGCCGTGATGGCCTCGTTGTAAACCTGTTCGAAATTGCTCGATCGCACGGCGTTGCGAAAGGTTTGCGGCGAGATATCCAATTGGGTGCTTGGCCCGTACGCCTGTGGATCGCTGCGCAGGTAAATTGCTTCATAGCGCCGAGGGGGAATCCAGCCGGCCGCGATGAACTCTTCGTTGAACATTGCCGGGATGCGGTTATCCATCAGGCGCGGCAACTCGGGGACGATGGTGAAATACGGCGCGGTCATGGAGAAGCCCGTGATGTTGACCAGGCCGCCGGGCGCCTCGGGGGCGTTGGCGATCATCGCTTCGGTCAAGGTCATCGACTGGACGATGGCGCCAGTGAAGGGCGCGTCGGGGTTGTCGGTGTTGTATTCGAGGGTGGTCAGCAGCGTGGTGTCAGGGTCCAGTTCTTCGTTGCAGAACGGTTGGGCGTGCTCGCGAATCAACCGGGCAGCGATCTCGCCGGGCACCGGGAAGTCGGCCAGTACCTTGCGGATAAAGTGATTGGTGCGATGGATCTGTGGGGTGTGGGTGGTCATCTGCTTGCCTTGTCGCAGTGGAAACTGCGTGTATTTGCAGGCAAGCGAGGGATGGCCAGGCGTTATTTATATGGCGGTGTAGACCGCATTTTGGGCCAGCCCCTCTTTGAGGAACTCCACCAGCTTGCGTACTTTTGGCGAAAGGTGACGTTGTTGCGGGTAGAGCGCCCAAACCGCCGTGTTCGGCGGCTGGTGAGCCTCAAGCAATGACACCAGGGCACCACGTTTGAGATGTTCCAGCACGTAGTAGTCGGGCAACTGACACAGCCCGACGCCCTGGAGTGCGGCGTCCAGCACGGCCTGCCCACTGTTGCAGCGCCAATTGCCCTGTACGCGTTGGGAAAATTCCCGCCCGTCCTGCTCCAGTTGCCAGATATCGGAACTGCCGATCAGGCAGTTGTGCCGGCTCAGTTCCGACAAGCTGTGTGGGCGGCCATACCGTTCAAGGTAGGAGGGCGATGCACACAGGTACATGCGTCGTGGCGCCAGGCGACTGGCGACCATACGAGAGTCGGAAAGGCGCCCCAGGCGAATGGCAAGGTCCAGGCCCTCATGCACCAGGTCCAACTGACGATTACTCAGTTCCACGTCCACCCGCAACTGTGGATACAGCCCCATGAAGCGGGTCACCAGCGGCACGATAAACCGTTCGCCATACGCCACCGCGCAGGTCATGCGCAGCATGCCCTTGGGCTCGCTGGCCAGGTCGCCCACCGCGCGCAGCGCCTCTTCGCGTCCATCCTGCAGGCGCTGGCAGTGTTGCAAAAAGGTCTGGCCGGCCTCCGTCAATGTCACCCGCCGGGTGCTGCGGTACAGCAACCGTGTTTGCAGGCGCTCTTCCAGCCGCGCCACCTGACGGCTGATGTGCGAGGACGAGACCCCGAGCCGCTCCGCCGCCGCCGTGAACTGGCAGCATTCAGCCACGGCGACAAATTCGTCGATGCCTTCCCAGCGGTTTTCCAGCATGGTGATTATCCCTGTACAGCAATAATGTTTTGCTTTCGCCTGGATTATTAATCAATCAGTCATGTTTTACACTGCCGGTCTTACGTTTTTAATCCCATGGAGAAACCGGATGATCAAGTCCCGCGCGGCCGTAGCCTTCGAAGCCAAGAAGCCCCTTGAGATCGTTGAAGTGGACGTCGCCATGCCCAAGGCTGGCGAAGTACTGCTGCGGGTGGTGGCCTCCGGTGTGTGCCATACCGACGCCTACACCCTGTCGGGCGCAGACCCGGAAGGCATCTTCCCGTCGATCCTCGGCCACGAAGGCGGTGCGGTGGTGGAAGCCATCGGCGAAGGCGTGACCTCGGTGGCGGTGGGCGACCACGTGATCCCGCTGTACACCCCGGAATGCGGCAAGTGCAAATTCTGCCTGTCGGGCAAGACCAACCTCTGCCAGGCCATTCGCGCCACCCAGGGCAAAGGCCTGATGCCAGACGGCACTTCGCGCTTTTCCTACAAGGGCCAGCCGATTTTCCACTACATGGGCACCTCGACCTTCTCCGAATACACCGTGCTGCCGGAAATCTCCGTGGCCAAGATTCCTAAAGAAGCGCCCCTGGAAAAAGTCTGTCTGCTGGGTTGCGGCGTCACCACCGGCATTGGTGCGGTGATCAACACCGCCAAGGTCAAGCCGGGCGACACCGTGGCCATCTTCGGCCTGGGCGGCATCGGCCTGTCGGCTGTGATCGGCGCGGTAAAAGCCAAGGCCGGCCGCATCATTGCCATCGACATCAACCCGGCCAAGTTTGAAATCGCCAAGCAATTGGGCGCTACCGACTGCATCAACCCGAAAGACTACGATCGCCCGATCCAGGACGTGATCGTCGACCTGACCGACGGCGGCGTCGACTTTTCCTTCGAGTGCATCGGCAATGTCCAACTAATGCGTGCGGCCCTGGAGTGCTGCCACAAGGGGTGGGGCGAGTCGGTGATCATCGGCGTGGCCGGTGCCGGCCAGGAAATCGCCACCCGTCCGTTCCAGCTGGTGACCGGTCGTGTCTGGCGCGGTTCGGCGTTTGGTGGCGTGCGTGGCCGCAGCGAACTGCCAAGCTACGTAGAAATGGCCCAGACCGGCGAAATCCCGCTGGATACCTTCATCACCCACACCATGGGCCTGGAAGATATCAACAAGGCGTTTGACCTGATGCATGAAGGCAAGAGCATTCGTACCGTCATTCACTTCTGAGGTCGGCCATGAGTCTGGAAAACCTGTCATGCCAGAAAAGCTTCGGCGGCTGGCATAAACGCTACAAGCATCATTCCGATGTGCTCGGTTGCGACATGACCTTCGCCGTGTACCTTCCGCCGCAAGCGGAGCAGGGTGGAAAACTGCCGGTGCTGTACTGGCTGTCGGGGCTCACCTGCACCGATGAGAACTTCATGCAGAAGGCCGGCGCCCAGCGCATGGCGGCCGAACTGGGGTTGATCATCGTGGCGCCGGACACCAGCCCCCGCGGGCCTGGTGTGCCGGGTGACCCGGACAACGCCTGGGACTTTGGCCTCGGCGCCGGCTTCTACCTGAACGCCACCCAGGAACCCTGGGCCCAGCACTATCGGATGCATGACTACGTGGTGCAGGAATTGCCGGCTTTGGTCGAGGCGCATTTCCCGGCCTCGGCCAAACGCGGGGTCAGCGGCCACTCCATGGGCGGTCACGGCGCGCTGGTGTGTGCCTTGCGCAACCCGGGGCGTTATCAGTCGGTGTCGGCGTTCTCGCCGATCAACAACCCGATGGATTGCCCGTGGGGCCAGAAGGCTTTCTCTCGCTACCTCGGCGAAGAGCGCTCGAAGTGGCGCGAATGGGATGCCTGCGTGTTGATCAGCGAGGCCTCGGAAAAGCTGCCATTGCTGGTGGATCAGGGCGATCGCGACGATTTTCTCGCCGTGCAGCTCAAGCCGCAAGCCTTGCAGCAAGCGGCCAAGGCGGCCAACCATCCGCTGGAGTTGCGCCTGCAACCGGGTTATGACCACAGCTACTTCTTTATCGCCAGCTTTATCGAAGACCATTTACGCCATCACGCACGCGCTTTGCTCGGTTAATGTGAGGCAAAAGTAGGTAGAATCACGCCCTGAATTAAATCGGGGCGTTTTTTTATGCGTATTGGCCACGGCTATGATGTGCACCGTTTCGCCGAAGGCGATTTCATCACCCTGGGCGGCGTGCGGATCGCACACCACCATGGGTTGCTGGCTCATTCCGACGGCGACGTGGTGCTGCATGCCCTGAGCGATGCCTTGCTCGGCGCGGCGGCATTGGGCGACATCGGCAAGCACTTTCCGGACACCGACCCGACGTTCAAGGGCGCGGACAGCCGCGTGTTGCTGCGTCATGTGGTCGGTTTGATCCACGCCAAGGGCTGGAAAGTCGGCAACGTCGACAACACCATCGTTGCCCAGGCGCCGAAAATGGCCCCGCATATCGAATCGATGCGCGCGCTGATTGCCGCGGATCTTCAAGTTGAGTTGGATCAAGTGAACGTAAAAGCCACCACCACCGAAAAGCTCGGGTTTACCGGTCGCGAAGAGGGCATTGCCGTGCACTCCGTTGCCTTGTTGCTGCGCGCATGAATGATCTGCAACTGCTGGGCCCGCGTGCCTATGGCGAGGCCTTGGGCAGCGCTGTTCTGAAGGCCACCGCCGAAGACTTCCAGGTGGATGAAGTGCTGGACATCCCGCTGAGCGGCGAAGGTGAACACCTGTGGTTGTGGGTGGAAAAGCGCGGCCTGAATACCGAGGAAGCGGCGCGACGGATTGCCAAGGCGGCGGGCGTGCCGTTGCGTACCGTCAGCTACGCCGGGCTCAAGGATCGCCAGGCGCTGACCCGCCAGTGGTTCAGCGTGCAGTTGCCGGGCAAGGCGGACCCGGACCTGAGCGGGGCGGAAAACGAGACCCTGAAGATCCTCAAGACCGGCCGCCACAAGCGCAAGCTGCAGCGCGGTGCCCATTCGGCCAACGGCTTCACCTTGCGCCTGACCCAGTTTGCCGGCGATGCCGCGGCCATCGACGCGCGCCTGCAACTGATCGCCAGGCAAGGCATCCCCAACTATTTTGGCGCCCAGCGTTTCGGTCATAACGGCGGCAACGTCGTTGATGCCCGCGACTGGGCCGCGCGCAAGGCCTTGCCGGAGCAGCGTAATGTGCGTTCGCGCCTGCTCTCGACGGCGCGTAGCTTTCTGTTCAACAAAGTGTTGGCGGCCCGGGTGGCCGACGGTTCCTGGCAGCACGCCCAGGTTGGCGACTTGCTGGCGTTTACCGACAGCCGCAGCTTTTTCCCGGCGGGGGAGGCTGAATGCAGCGACCCGCGCTTGGCCATTCTCGACCTGCATCCCACTGGCCCCCAATGGGGTGAAGGGGATTCGCCGGCGTCGGGGGCAACCTTTGCGTTGGAGCAGGCGATCGCCGACGGTGAAGCCGACCTGCGGGATTGGCTGGTGAATGCCGGCATGACCCAGGAACGTCGCATTCTTCGACTGCCCATTGGCGGGTTGACGTGGCATTATCCCGAGCCTGACATTCTGCAATTGGAATTCGTCCTGCCGGCTGGATGCTTCGCTACTGTATTGGTGCGCGAGCTTGTAGATCTGGTGCCGGTGGGGCAGACGGACAGCCCATGCGTATTCTGATATCTAACGACGACGGGGTCACCGCACCCGGCCTTGCCGCGCTTCATGCTGCGCTGGCGGATTACGCCGAGTGCGTGGTAGTTGCCCCGGACCAGGACAAAAGCGGCGCCAGCAGCTCGCTGACGCTCGACCGTCCTTTGCACGTACAGACGTTGCCCAGCGGCTTTATCAGCGTGAACGGCACGCCGACGGATTGCGTGCACCTGGCAATCAACAGCCTGCTGGACCGCGAGCCGGACCTGGTGGTTTCCGGGATCAACCTGGGGGCCAACCTGGGGGATGACGTGCTGTATTCCGGCACCGTGGCAGCTGCCCTTGAAGGGCGCTTCCTCGGGCGGACCTCGTTCGCCTTTTCGTTTGCCTCCCGTCAACTGGACAACCTGGCGACCGCGGCGTATTTCGCCCGCAAGCTGGTGGAGGCCCATGACTCCCTGGTGTTGCCGCCGCGTACGGTGCTCAACGTCAATATCCCCAATCTGCCCCTCGACCACATTCGCGGCATCCAGCTGACTCGCCTGGGCCACCGCTCCCGCGCGGCAGCGCCGCTGAAGGTGGTCGACCCGCGTGGCAAGGAGGGTTACTGGATCGCCGCCGCCGGCGATGCCGAGGACGGTGGCGAGGGCACGGACTTTCATGCGGTGATGCAAGGTTATGTCTCGATTACCCCGTTGCAACTCGATCGCACCTTCAGTGATGCCTTCAGTAACCTCGATGGCTGGCTGGAGGGGCTGCGCTGATGGCTCGTGAACAAGACGACCTGCTGCGCCGGGGCATCGGGATGACTTCCCAGCGCACCCGCGAGCGTTTGATCCAGCGCCTCTATGAAGAAGGGCTGTCCAACGCCCAGGTGCTGGAAGTCATCCGGCGTACCCCGCGGCATCTGTTTGTCGATGAAGCCCTGGCGCACCGCGCCTATGAAGACACGGCGCTGCCGATCGGCCACAACCAGACCATCTCCCAGCCTTATATGGTGGCGCGGATGAGTGAGTTGCTACTGGCGGCGGGCCCGCTGGACAAGGTGCTGGAAATCGGCACCGGCTCCGGCTACCAGACGGCTGTATTGTCGCAACTGGTGGAGCGGGTGTTTTCCGTCGAACGCATCAAGGTGCTGCAGGACCGGGCCAAGGAACGCCTGGTGGAGTTGAACCTGCGCAACGTGGTGTTCCGCTGGGGCGATGGCTGGGAAGGCTGGCCGGCACTGGCGCCGTATAACGGCATCATCGTCACCGCCGTGGCGACCGACGTGCCCCAGGCCTTGCTTGATCAACTGGCCCCCGGCGGGCGCCTGGTGATCCCGGTGGGCTCCGGCGAAGTGCAACAATTAATGTTGATCATTCGCGAGGAAGAAGGCTTTTCCCGGCACGTGCTCGGTGCCGTGCGCTTCGTCCCGTTGCTTAACGGTCCGCTGGCCTGATCAATTATTCCTGCGTACTGAATTCTATTGCCGGGTATGTGTCTTACAGCGGGGTCTATAGAGTCAACATGATTAGCCGTTGCAATTAAACACGATGAAAATTTCTTTAGAATCGTGTTTCCAGTAAAAACCCAACGGCCAGTTATACTTGCGTCATATTTCAAGCCTGATACAGGCGTTCATAGTCAGCCACCACAAAGGGAGCGGCGGGTGAGTCTCACGGTCATTGCACAGCGTATGAGTCAAACAAGCTTTCAGCGACTGGTGATTGGCCTTGTCTTGAGTTCCTTGTTGGCGGCTTGCTCAAGCACGCCCTCCGGTGCGCGGGTGGTTGATCGCAACAATGCGGTACCGCAAAAACCTACCGTGACCACCGGGCAATACGTCGTCCGCAAGGGCGATACGATGTTCTCGATTGCCTTCCGTTATGGGTGGGATTACAAGGCGCTCGCAGCTCGTAACAATATTCCTGTGCCTTATACGATACATCCGGGCCAGACCATTCGTTTCGACGGGCGAACCGGTTCAGCACCGACCGCCGTGGTCACAAATACGGCTTCGTCGCCGTCTTCTTCGAGCAAGACGACGATCATCACCCGGC
The DNA here is from genome assembly GCF_000242655.1 of Pseudomonas sp. PAMC 25886. Classification (NCBI taxonomy): domain Bacteria; kingdom Pseudomonadati; phylum Pseudomonadota; class Gammaproteobacteria; order Pseudomonadales; family Pseudomonadaceae; genus Pseudomonas; species Pseudomonas sp. PAMC 25886. The sequence goes on along the minus strand of NZ_AHHC01000090.1, from coordinate 6,891 downwards.
CTGCAGGCACCGCTGCGCCTGGCGTTGCGAGCAAACCGGCACCTGCGCCACTGCCGCCTGCGGGGCCGGCACCGACCGGTTGGGGATGGCCTTCAAACGGCATCCTTATTGGAAAATTCTCTTCAAACGGTAGTTTGAATAAAGGCATTGATATCGCCGGAGATTTGGGACAGCCTGTTTTAGCTGCGTCTGATGGGACAGTGGTGTACGCCGGGAGTGGTTTACGGGGCTACGGCGAGCTGGTCATCATCAAACACAGCGATACCTACGTCAGTGCCTACGGTCATAACCGCAGGCTGTTGGTTCGGGAGGGGCAGCAGGTCAAAGTCGGACAGACAATTGCCGAAATGGGGTCAACTGGTACAGACCGGGTGAAACTGCACTTTGAGATTCGCCGCCAAGGGAAGCCTGTTGATCCGCTGCAATTCCTACCCCGTCGTTGATGTGTTGCCAGCCTGTTCCCTCACGTAGAAGGAACAGGCTCCAGCGTTGCCAAGGATAAAGGCGTCGCTTGAGCTTGAGGTCGAACTCACCAAAGGACTATAACAATGGCTCTCAGTAAAGAAGCGCCGGAGTTTGACATCGACGATGAGGTTCTCCTTATGGAGACTGTCATCGATACGGAATCGATGTCGAATGAGGGACCTGCTGTACCTTCAGTTCGCACCAAGTCCAAAAACTCCTCCGCGTTAAAGCAACACAAATACATTGATTACACACGGGCGCTCGATGCGACCCAGCTGTACCTCAATGAAATCGGCTTTTCCCCTCTGCTCACTCCCGAAGAAGAAGTCCATTTTGCGCGCTTGTCGCAAAAGGGCGATCCGGCTGGGCGCAAGCGCATGATTGAAAGCAACCTGCGACTGGTGGTGAAAATCGCCCGACGCTACGTCAATCGTGGGCTGTCCCTGTTGGACTTGATCGAGGAAGGTAATCTCGGCCTGATCCGGGCAGTGGAGAAGTTCGACCCTGAGCGGGGTTTCCGCTTTTCGACCTATGCCACCTGGTGGATTCGTCAAACCATCGAACGGGCGATCATGAATCAGACCCGCACGATCCGGTTGCCGATCCATGTGGTCAAGGAGCTCAACGTATACCTGCGGGCGGCGCGTGAGCTGACACAAAAACTCGATCATGAACCTTCGCCTGAAGAAATCGCCAACCTGCTGGAAAAACCGGTGGGAGAGGTCAAGCGTATGCTCGGTCTCAATGAGCGGGTGTCTTCAGTCGATGTCTCGCTGGGTCCGGATTCGGATAAAACCCTGCTGGACACCCTGACCGATGATCGTCCTACGGACCCTTGTGAGTTGCTGCAGGACGACGATCTGTCGCAAAGCATCGACCAGTGGCTTTCGGAGCTGACGGACAAACAGCGTGAGGTGGTGATTCGCCGCTTCGGGTTGCGCGGCCACGAAAGCAGCACCCTGGAAGATGTTGGCCTGGAGATTGGCCTGACCCGCGAGCGGGTGCGGCAGATCCAGGTAGAGGGCCTCAAGCGCTTGCGCGAGATCCTGGAGAAGAATGGCCTGTCGAGTGAGTCGTTGTTCCAATAACGGCCGTAAGGCAGCTATGAAAACGCCCGGTGCATGTGAATGCACCGGGCGTTTTGCTGTGCGGCGATCGTTCCTGCGCAGAGAGTGGGGAACGAGCAGGCACAAAAAAGCCCCGCTTTTAAGGGCGGGGCTTTTCGACTAAATCAGTACAAGTTAGATAACTTGAACTTCTTCAGCTTGCATGCCTTTCTGACCGCGGGTAGCGATGAAAGAAACCTGTTGGCCTTCTTTCAGGCTTTTGAAGCCGTCGGATTGGATAGCTTTGAAGTGAACGAACAGGTCGTCACCGGATTGTGGAGTGATGAAGCCGAAGCCTTTTTCATCGTTGAACCACTTAACGGTACCAGTTTGGCGATTAGACATGGTGTATCTCCTTGGACAAAGTTAACTGCGACTCAGGAAAAGCCCTGGCCGAGACTGAGTGCAAAGAGCAGGAAAAATTCTTGGAGATGGTTGGATCGAAATTCAACATATCGTGTAGAGATTCTCAGTGACACAAGCAGCACAGTGGCGCCACCTTAACCCTTTTTCCGGAACGTGCCAATGGTATTTCCGAAGGTTTCTCTATTTTCGTGACTGGCGGCAGCCTGATACCGCACCAACGCCCCACAATTGAAGGTGCGCCCCGCCCAGCAGGGGCTGCGCGGTACCAAGAAAAACAGTCGCCCCTTTGAACCACGGGGCCAGCCCCGGTAAGATGCCCAACAGAATTTTTTCACCTCGCTATTCAGGACACCGCCATGAGCATCAAATCGGACAAGTGGATTCGCCGCATGGCGCAAGAGCACGGCATGATCGAGCCCTTCGTGGAGCGCCAGATGCGCGGTGAAGGCGCTGAGCGGCTGATCTCGTTCGGGGTTTCCAGCTACGGCTACGATGTGCGCTGCGCCGATGAGTTCAAGGTGTTCACCAACATCAACTCGGCGACCGTCGATCCGAAAAACTTCGACGAAAAAAGCTTTGTCGACGTTAAAAGCGACGTTTGCATCATTCCGCCAAACTCCTTTGCCCTGGCGCGCACCGTCGAGTTCTTCCGTATCCCGCGCAACGTCCTGACCATCTGCCTGGGCAAAAGCACCTACGCGCGCTGCGGCATCATCGTCAACGTGACGCCGCTGGAGCCGGAGTGGGAAGGGCACGTGACCCTGGAGTTCTCCAACACCACCACCTTGCCGGCAAAAATCTACGCCAACGAAGGCGTGGCACAGATGCTGTTCTTCGAATCCGACGAAGAGTGCGAAGTGTCCTATAAAGACCGTGGTGGCAAGTATCAGGGCCAGCGCGGCGTCACTCTCCCACGCACCTGATCGAATCGTCTTACAGGCTAAGGGAATTTGTCAGCGGGCAGGCACTCTATTGGGTGTACTGCCCCGACGCGTGCACAACGCGCCGGGCCACGCTTGAGGAGTCCCTTATGAAGCTCGATCCGCGAATCAGCGCCGAACTCGCCCGGCTTGAACCCAATCAGATTGGTGTCATGGCCTGGTCCCTGATGGCCGATCCCGCCGCTGGCGGCATTCCCGGCCAGCCCGGCCCCGATGATCCCTGGCCCAACCAGCCTGAAGAGCCCGGTGAGCCCACCCTCCCTGACGAACCGCCTCCCGCCCCCGTGGCCTGATTTCCTGCAGCCGTGCCTAATGGTCAGTGGCTCAACGCACTGGCCATACTTCATGGTCGCCGATCACAAAGACCTGGCTGTCTTCTTCCAGGGTGACTGAATAACCCCCTGTAAATGCGCCGAACGCCGGCAAAAGGCTGACCCGGGTTCCGAGCCGGAAGCACGGCAGGCGCAAGCTTTGCCGACCCTTGCCCTGCAGGCGATACACCGGGTGTACGTGCCCAGCCAGTACGTGGTGGCTGGCATGAGCGTCCGGTTCGTGCTGCAACGCAAACGGCCCCATCAGCAGGGGTTCGGTTACCACCTCAATGTTCAGGTCGCCAGGCGGGTCGCCAGCACGCTTGTCGTGGTTACCCCGAATCAGCGTCAGCGCCAGAGCTGAATGACGCTCCCGCCAGGCTCTCAGGGCGTTCAGGGTGCCGCTGGCGTGAGAGCCGGGCCCGTGGAGAAGGTCGCCGAGAAAGACTACCTGCTCGCACGGATAGGCTGCCAACAGCCGGTCCAGGCGTTGCAGATTGTCCGTCGTCGTGCCCTGCGGCACCGGCTGGCCCAGGCTGCGATAGGCCGACGCCTTGCCAAAGTGCGCATCGGCGATCAGCAGGCACTTTCTCGCGGGCCAATACACCGCCTTGTCCGCCAGCAACCACAGCGCTTCGTCTGCCAGATGTATCGGGTAATGAGCGGGCATCAGTGCTTCCCGTTATCGGCGACTTTTTCCAGGTCCTTGACCATCCGTGCAATACGCTCCGAGAGTTTTTCCGAGCTGAGGCTTTCCCGAAAACGCTCCACCAGCAGTGGAAAGGCCAGCGGCGTAGGCCGTTTGATTGGATGCAGGTCCAGTTTCAACCCCGACAAGTGGCGCAACGTCTCTTCCAACCGACGAATATCCAGCTCTTCGCGCAGGACTTCTTCCCCGGCTTGGGTCAGCAACAGGTTTTGCGGATCGTATTGCTTGAACACTTCAAAGAACAAACCGCTGGACGCCTGGACCTGGCGGGTACTTTTCGGTGCCCCGGGATAGCCGGCAAATACCAGCCCGGCGATGCGCGCGATCTCGCGAAAGCGTCGCAGCGCCAGTTCACCGGCGTTCAGGCTGGCTGCCACGTCATCCAGCAGATGATCCGCACTCAGCAATTCCCCGCTCAATAACGCAGGCCAATCCACCTCGGTCGCGCTCAGCAACTCCAGCCCATAGTCATTGACCGCAATCGAAAACGTCACCGCCTGTTGCCTACTGACTCGCCAGGCCAGCAGGCTCGCCAACCCCAGATGCACCTGGCGCCCGGCGAACGGATACAGAAACAGGTGCCAGCCTTCCCGGGACTTGAGCGCCTCGGCCAGCAAATGTTCACGGGTCGGCAGGCCCGACCAGCGCAGCTGGGTTTCCAGCAACGGTTGCACCGCCTGCATCTCCGGGCCGAGGAAATGCCCGTGGGCGGCCGCATCAAAGCGCTCGACCACTGCCTGGGCCAGCTCGTTGGAAAGTGGCATGCGCCCGCCGTTCCAGCGTGGTACGGCAGCTTTTTTCGCGGTACTGCGCTTCACATAAGCGGTCATGTTTTCCACCCGCACCAATTCCAGCAAGCGCCCGGCGAACAGGAAGCCATCTCCCGGCTTCAACCGCGCAATAAAACCTTCCTCGACACTGCCCAGGGTCTTGCCACCGCCGCCCTTGCTCCAGAATTTCAACTGGATGCTGGCATCGCTGACGATCGTCCCCACACTCATGCGATGGCGCCGCGCCAGCCGGGCATCGGGGACGCGCCAGATGCCGTGCTCGTCCGGCTCGACCCGACTGTAATCCGGGTAGGCCGTCAGCGACAGCCCGCCATGGCGCACGAAACCCAGGGCCCAGGCCCAATCCTCGTCGCTCAGGTCGCGATAGGCCCAAGCGGTACGCACCTCCGCCAGCAGCTCATCCGGGACAAAGCCGCCGCCCAGGGCCATGCTCACCAGGTGCTGCACCAGCACATCCAAAGGCTTGTGCGGCGACTGGCGGGCCTCGATACGGCGTTCAGTGATGGCGTCCTGCGCGGCAGCGGCCTCCACCAGCTCCAGGCTGTGGGTTGGCACCAGCGTGACCCGCGACGGCCGGCCTGGCGCATGGCCGGAGCGCCCGGCGCGCTGCATCAGGCGCGCCACGCCCTTGGCCGAGCCAATCTGCAGCACCCGTTCCACCGGCAGAAAGTCCACCCCCAGGTCCAGGCTCGACGTACACACCACCGCCTTCAGTTGACCGTCCTTCAAGGCGCGCTCCACCCAGTCCCGGGTTTCGCGGGACAGCGAACCATGGTGCAGGGCAATCAACCCGGCCCAGTCGGGACGGGCGTCGAGCAACGCCTGGTACCAGATTTCCGATTGCGCGCGGGTGTTGGTAAACACCAGGCAACTGCTGCTGGCGTCGACCTCGGCCACCACTTGCGGCAGCATCTTCAGGCCGATATGGCCGGCCCAGGGAAATCGCTCGATCACCGGTGGCAACAGCGTATCGACCTGCAACCGCTTGGTGGTTTGCCCCTGCACGTTGATCCCGCCGCCCTGTGGGATCAACACCTCCAGCGCGTGGGCCTGGTTACCCAGGGTTGCGGAAATGCCCCATACAATCAGTTCGGGATGCCATTGCCGCAGGCGGGCGAGGGCGAGTTGTAGTTGCACGCCGCGTTTGTTGCCGATCAGTTCGTGCCATTCGTCCACTACCACCATGCGCAGATGGGACAGGCTGACCTCGCTGTCGGCGCGGGCGAGCATCAGCGTGAGGCTTTCCGGGGTGGTGATCAGGGTGGTGGGCAGGCGGCGGCTTTGTCGGGCGCGTTCGCTGCTGCTGGTGTCGCCGGTGCGCAGGCCGACGGTCCAGGGGATGTTCAGGGGTTGGAGCGGTGCTTCCAGGGCACGGGCGGTGTCGGCGGCCAGGGCGCGCATGGGGGTTATCCACAGGACCGTCAGCGGTTCGGCGGGGGCTTTGCGTTTGCGTGGAGTGGTTTCGGTGATGGCAAGGCGGTTGAGGGCGGCGAACCACAGTGCGTAGGTTTTCCCGGCGCCGGTGCTGGCGTGGAGCAGTCCCGACTGGCCTTCCTTGACTGCGTGCCATACGTCTTTCTGGAAGGCGAACGGTTTCCAGTTTTTGGCGGTGAACCAGTCTTTGGCGAAGTTGCTGGATTTGGCCATGCTTGGGGCTCTGGGGGGGTATTTCAGAGACCTTTGTTGGGGGGGAAAGGTTTAACGAATATTGGGGGGATATCCGTTGCTGCGGTAACGGCTGCTTATGGTTCCGCTCTTACAGCGGGTCACTTTGGAAAAGCCCCAAAGTAACCAAAGGGCTCTGCCCCGCCTGTCGGCACCTCGCCTAGGCTCGGTGTCCCCTCACTCCGGCGATGCTCCGCGGGCCGCCGCGATGGGCCATCCCTGGCCCAGCGCGGCTAAACCGGCGTCCTGCCGGTTTACCCGCTCCGCACCACCTGCGTTCGGCCTCGGGCTTATTGGGGCAGTCAGAGCCAGATCAAAATCAAGAGCACAGCGGCCTACAGGCCGGCTTGAGTGGTAGAAGCCAGATCAAAAGCGAAAGCCAAAGCCAAAGCCAAAGCCAAATCTGAAACTGATGCAGCTCTGCTTTTCTGTGGGAGCTGGCTTGCCTGCGATGCAGACAACTCGGTTTTTCAGGTACACCGAGGCGATGCTATCGCAGGCAAGCCAGCTCCTACAGTTGGACCGTGCCCGCTGAGA
>NZ_AHHC01000091.1:0-7389 GCF_000242655.1 Pseudomonas sp. PAMC 25886 | reverse complement strand
AGCCAGAGCAAAAGCCAAAGCGAAACCAAATCTGAAACTGATGCAGCTCTGCTTTTCTGTGGGAGCTGGCTTGCCTGCGATGCAGACAACTCGGTCTTTCAGGTACACCGAGGCGATGCCATCGCAGGCAAGCCAGCTCCCACATTTGACCGTGCCCGCTCTGGCTTTAGATTTTGATCTTGCCTTTGCTTCACACCACTCAAGCCGGCCTGTAGGCCGCTGTGCTCTTGATCTGCTTTTGATCTTGATCTTAGGCGCCCCGTTAAACCACGCTGGCCGAACGCAGGCTTTGGAGCGTGGGTAACCCGGCAGGACGCCGGGTTAGCCGCGCTGGGCCAAGGATGGCCCATCGCGGCGGCCCACGGTCCAAAGCCGGAGTGAGGGCACACCGAGCCTAGGCGAGGTGCCGAGTGGTGGGGCAAGAGCCCTTTTGGTTACTTTTGGGGCTCTTTTCCAAAAGTGACCCGCTGTAAGAGCGGAACCAATAGCCGCCCTGACCGCAGCAACGGATATGCCCCCCCCCCAAAAAAATCCCCCACGGCGTGACCCAGATCCCACAACCCGTTGATTAATGATGCCACCCGCTCAGCTATACTCCCCTCCATTTGAATGGCCCTCGAGGAATTACTGTGAAGAACTGGACCTTGCGCCAACGGATTTTGGCGAGCTTTGCGGTCATCATCGCGATCATGCTGCTGATGGTAGTGGTCTCGTATTCACGCCTGCTGAAGATCGAACTCAGCGAAGAATCGGTCCGTGACGACGCAGTCCCCGGGGTGTACCTGAGCTCGATGATCCGCAGCGCCTGGGTCGACAGCTACCTGCAAACCCTCGACATCATTGGCCTGCGCGAAGACAAGGGCCTGACCGACGCCGACAAGGCCGAATTCAAGTCGTTCGAAGCCCGCATCCTCACCCAAATGGCCAATTACAAAGCGACCATCAACGGCGGCGACGATCAGGCCGAGTTCGATAAATTCGAAGCCCTGCACCAGGCCTACAACAAGGCCCTGTCCGGCGTCCTCGACCGCCTGCAGAACCGTGACGTGGTCGCCGCCCGCAAGCAGTTCGACGCCGAGCTCACCCCGACCTGGACCGCAGGCCGCATGAAGCTCAATGACATCATCACCGAAAACAAAGACGTCGCCGACCGCGCCACCAACGCCATCGACGACGCGGTGTCCGCCGCAAAAATCAGCATGGGCGTCTCGCTGATCCTCGCGATCCTGGCCGCCGGCCTCTGCGGCCTGCTGCTGATGCGCGCGATCATGGCGCCGATGAAACGCATCGTCGACATCCTCGAAACCATGCGCACCGGTGACCTGAGCAAACGCCTGAACCTCGAACGCAAAGACGAATTCGGCGCGGTAGAAACCGGCTTCAACGACATGATGACCGAGCTCACCGCCCTGGTGTCCCAGGCCCAGCGGTCTTCGGTACAGGTCACCACCTCGGTCACCGAGATTGCCGCCACGTCCAAGCAACAACAGGCCACCGCCACTGAAACGGCGGCGACAACCACCGAGATCGGCGCCACTTCGCGGGAGATCGCGGCCACGTCCAAGGACCTGGTCCGCACCATGACCGAAGTCTCCACCGCTGCCGATCAGGCGTCGGTCGCCGCCGGCTCCGGCCAGCAAGGCCTGGCCCGTATGGAAGAAACCATGCACTCGGTGATGGGCGCGGCTGACCTGGTCAACGCCAAGCTGGCGATCCTCAATGAGAAGGCCGGCAACATCAACCAGGTGGTGGTCACCATCGTCAAGGTGGCCGACCAGACCAACCTGCTGTCCCTCAACGCCGCCATCGAGGCCGAGAAGGCCGGTGAGTACGGCCGCGGGTTTGCCGTGGTGGCCACCGAAGTACGGCGCCTGGCTGACCAGACTGCCGTGGCCACTTACGACATCGAGCAGATGGTGCGCGAGATCCAGTCGGCGGTGTCGGCCGGGGTGATGGGCATGGACAAGTTCTCTGAAGAAGTGCGCCGTGGCATGTTCGAAGTGCAGCAGGTGGGCGAGCAGCTGTCGCAGATCATCCACCAGGTGCAGGCGCTGGCGCCGCGGGTGTTGATGGTCAACGAGGGCATGCAGGCCCAGGCGACCGGTGCCGAGCAGATCAACCATGCGCTGGTGCAGTTGGGCGACGCCAGCAGTCAGACCGTGGAGTCGTTGCGCCAGGCCAGCTTTGCCATCGATGAGCTGAGCCAGGTCGCGGTCGGCCTGCGCAGCGGCGTGTCGCGTTTCAAAGTCTGATGAGCGACCTCGCGGCTAAACGCGGTGCCGTTGCGGCAGTGAAAAAAGCGCTGTTCCTGGTGTTTCACATCGGCAACGAACGGTATGCCCTCAAGGCCACGGAAGTGGCCGAGGTGCTGCCGCGCCTGCCGCTCAAGCCCATCGCCCATGCGCCTGTCTGGGTGGCCGGGATCTTTGCCCATCGCGGGGCGATGGTGCCGGTCATCGACCTCAGTGCCTTGACCTTCGGCACACCGGCCCAGGCCCGCACCAGCACGCGCCTGGTGCTGGTCAATTACCAGCCGGATGCGCTCATCCCCGCACGCTGGCTGGGGCTGATCCTTGAACAGGCTACCGACACCCTGCGGTGCGATCCGGCAGAGTTCCAGCCTTATGGCCTGGATAACCGCCAGGCTCCGTACCTGGGCCCGGTGCGCGAAGACGAGCGCGGCTTGATGCAGTGGATCGGCGTGGCCGACCTGTTGACCGCCGACGTGCAGGCGCTGCTGTTTGCCGCGGGCGAGGAGGGCTGATGAGCAGTGATCAACGCTTCTTCGACTTTCTTAAAGAGCGCATCGGCCTGGACGTTGCCTCGGTGGGCGAAGCGATCATCGAGCGTGCCGTACGCCAGCGCAGCCTGGCGCTCCATGCGCAGACGGCAGACGAATACTGGCAGCAGCTACTGGCCTGCACCGACGAGCAGCAAGCGCTGATCGAAGCGGTGATCGTCCCCGAAACCTGGTTTTTTCGTTATCCCGAATCCTTCGCCACCCTGGGCCGGCTGGCCCTGGCACGCCTGGCCGAGATCAAGCAGATGCGTGCCCTGCGGATCCTCAGCCTGCCGTGCTCCACCGGCGAAGAACCCTATTCGATTGCCATGGCCTTGCTCGACGCTGGCCTGGCGCCGCATCAGTTCAAGGTGCAGGGCATGGACGTCAGCCCGCTGTCGGTGGAGCGCGCCCGGCGTGGGGTGTATGGCAAGAATTCGTTTCGCGGCCAGGACATCGAGTTCCGTGATCGCCACTTCAGCGAGCAAAGCGACGGCTACCTGATTGCCGAGCGGGTGCGCGAACAAGTGCGCCTGCAAGTGGGCAATCTGCTGGACCCCAGGCTGCTGGCCAACGAGCCCACCTACGATTTTGTGTTCTGCCGCAACCTGCTGATCTATTTCGACCAGCCGACGCAGAGGCAGGTGTTTGAAGTGCTCAAGGGCCTGACCCACGTCGACGGTGTGCTGTTTATCGGCCCCGCTGAAGGCAGCCTGCTCGGGCGCCTGGGCATGCGTTCGATTGGTGTGCCGCAGTCCTTTGCCTTCAGTCGCCACCCGTCACCTGCGCCTGAGCCGGTATTTGTGCCGATGCCCGCGCCGATCCCCCAGCGCAGCGCCGCGCCGATCCCGACCAGGCCACGGCCATTCAGCACGGTCAGCGCTCAGGTACTGCCGATCAAACCCCCGCCCGCACAGTCGGACGCCGCCGATCTGCTCAGTCAGATCGCGACCCTGGCCAATGAAGGCAAAAGCCTGGAGGCCCGTGCGGCCTGCGAGCGCTATTTGCAGAGCCACCCGCCGGCGGCCCAGGTGTTTTATTGGCTGGGCCTGCTCAGCGATGTGGCCGGCAGCGCCCTGGAAGCCCAGGGTTATTATCGAAAAGCCTTGTACCTGGAACCCCAGCACCCGCAGGCCTTGATGCACCTGGCCGCGTTGCTTGAGTCCCAGGGCGATGTCGCCGGTGCCCGCCGGTTGCAGGCCCGTGCCGCGCGCAGCGAGCGAGCTGACAGTGAGCGTAAATCATGACCCTGGATCCCGCGCTGAACCTGACCCTGGCCGACAACCAGGCCATCGACGATTGCTGGAACCGCATCGGCATTCACGGTGACAAATCCTGCCCGCTGCTGGCCGAACACATCCACTGTCGCAACTGTTCGGTGTATTCCGCCGCCGCCACGCGCCTGCTCGACCGCTATGCCTTGCAGCAGGACGATCACCGGCCGGTGGCGACGCCGGACGTCGAGGGCGATGTCGTCACCCGTTCACTGCTGATGTTCCGCCTCGGTGAGGAGTGGCTGGGCATCGCCACCCGTTGCCTGGTGGAAGTGGCGCCGCTGCAACCGATCCATTCCTTGCCGCACCAGCGTTCCCGCGCCTTGCTGGGCGTGGCCAACGTGCGCGGCGCGCTGGTGGCGTGCCTGTCTCTGGTGGAATTGCTCGGGCTGGACGGCACCAGCAACGGCCCAAGTGGCGGAAGAATCATGCCGCGCATGCTGATCATCGCGGCGCAGGACGGCCCGGTGGTGGTGCCGGTGGACGAAGTGGACGGTATCCATGCCATTGATGAACGCACCTTGAGCGCGGCATCCGCCTCCGGCACCCAGGCCAGTGCCCGCTACACCCAGGGCGTGTTGCAATGGAAAGGCCGCAGCCTGCGCTGGCTGGACGAGGCGCAATTGTTGTCTGCCGTGACCCGGAGCCTCACATGACCCCCGATCAGATGCGCGACGCCTCGCTGCTGGAACTGTTCAGCCTGGAAGCCGACGCCCAGACCCAAGTGCTCAGCGCCGGCCTGCTGGCCCTGGAGCGCAACCCGACCCAGGCCGACCAGCTCGAAGCCTGCATGCGCGCCGCCCATTCCCTGAAAGGCGCGGCACGCATTGTCGGGGTGGACGCCGGTGTCAGCGTCGCCCACGTGATGGAAGATTGCCTGGTCAGCGCCCAGGAAAGCCGGTTGTACCTGCTGCCGGAACATATCGACGCGTTGCTGCAAGGCACCGATTTGCTGATGCGCATCGCCACGCCGGGCAACACCGTGGGCCCGGCGGACATCGAAGCCTACGTGGCGCTGATGGAACGTTTGCTCGACCCGTCGCAAAAAGTCGTGCCGCCCGCTGCACCAACGCCACCGCCAACGCCCGCGCCAGAACCTGAACTGTCGATGGAAGCGCTGCTGACCTTGCCGCCGGAGCCTGAACCCGCGCCAGCCGTCAGTGCCGAGCTGCCACGCCAGAACAAGCGCATGACCGAAGGCGGCGAGCGGGTGTTGCGGGTGACCGCCGAACGCTTGAACAGCCTGTTGGACCTGTCCAGCAAATCCCTGGTGGAAACCCAGCGGCTCAAGCCTTACCTCGCCAGTTTGCAGCGCCTCAAGCGCATCCAGAGCAACAGTGCCCGAGCCCTGGAAAACCTCGACGGCCACCTCAAGACCGTCGACTTGAGCCTGGAAGCCCAGGAAGCCCTGGCCGACACCCGTCGCCTGCTGAGCGAAGCCCAGGCGCTGCTCGCGGAAAAAACCGCCGAGATCGATGAGTTCGGCTGGCAGGCCGGGCAGCGTGCCCAAGTTTTGTACGACACCGCGCTGGCGTGCCGCATGCGGCCATTTGCCGACGTGTTGGCCGGCCAGGTGCGGATGGTCCGCGACCTGGGCCGCAGCCTGGGTAAACAGGTACGCCTGGAAATTGAAGGCGAGAAAACCCAGGTCGACCGCGACGTGCTGGAAAAGCTCGAAGCGCCGCTGACCCATTTATTACGCAACGCCGTCGACCACGGCATCGAAATGCCCGAACAGCGCCTGTTGGCGGGCAAACCGGCTGAAGGTTTGATCCGTCTGCGGGCGTCGCACCAGGCCGGGTTGCTGGTGCTGGAATTGAGCGACGACGGCAACGGTGTCGACCTTGAGCGCCTGCGCGGCACCATCGTCGACCGGCATTTGTCACCGCTGGAAACCGCCCTGCGCCTGAGCGAAGAGGAACTGCTGACGTTCCTGTTCCTGCCGGGTTTCAGCCTGCGGGACAAGGTCACCGAGGTCTCCGGGCGCGGTGTGGGCCTGGACGCGGTGCAGCATATGGTGCGCCAGTTGCGCGGCGCCGTGGTGCTGGAGCAGACGGCGGGGCAGGGCAGTCGCTTCCACCTGGAAGTGCCATTGACCCTGTCGGTGGTGCGCAGCCTGGTGGTGGAAGTGGGCGAAGAGGCCTACGCCTTCCCGCTGGCCCACATCGAGCGCATGTGCGACCTGGAACCCGACGACATCGTGCAACTGGAAGGCCGCCAGCATTTCTGGCACGAAGGCCGGCACGTCGGGCTGGTGGCCGCCAGCCAGTTGCTGCAGCGCCCGCCCGGGCAGGGCAACCAGGAAACCCTCAAGGTCGTGGTGATCCGCGAGCGCGACGCGGTCTACGGGATTGCCGTGGAACGGTTTATCGGCGAGCGCACGCTGGTGGTGCTGCCCCTGGATGACCGGCTGGGCAAGGTCCAGGACATCTCTGCCGGGGCGTTGCTGGATGACGGCTCGGTGGTGCTGATTGTCGATGTTGAAGACATGTTGCGTTCGGTGGACAAACTGCTGAATACCGGTCGTCTGGAGCGCATTGCCCGGCGCACCCAGCAAACCCTGGAAGCCCCGCGCAAGCGTATTCTGGTGGTGGATGACTCACTGACCGTGCGCGAGCTGCAACGCAAATTGTTACTTAATCGCGGTTATGAAGTGGCCGTGGCGGTCGATGGCATGGATGGCTGGAACGCGCTGCGCTCCGAAGACTTCGACCTGTTGATCACTGACATTGATATGCCTCGTATGGACGGTATTGAATTGGTCACACTCTTGCGCCGAGATACTCGCCTGCAATCGCTGCCGGTGATGGTTGTTTCCTACAAGGATCGTGAAGAAGACCGTCGCCGCGGTCTGGACGCCGGCGCCGACTATTATCTGGCCAAGGCCAGCTTCCATGACGACGCGCTGTTGGATGCGGTGGTGGAACTGATCGGAGGAGCCCGGGCATGAGGATTGCGATCGTCAATGACATGCCCATGGCCGTGGAGGCCTTGCGCCGGGCGTTGAGCCTTGAGCCGGCCCATGAAGTGGTGTGGGTCGCCAGCAACGGGCTGGAGGCCGTGCAACGTTGCGCCGAGCTGACGCCCGACCTGATTCTGATGGACCTGATCATGCCGGTGATGGACGGCGTGGAAGCCACCCGGCAGATCATGGCCGAGAGCCCTTGCGCCATTCTGATTGTAACGGTCGACCGCCAGGCCAACGTCAGCCGCGTGTTCGAAGCCATGGGCCACGGCGCCCTGGACGTGGTCGACACGCCTGCGCTGGGCGTGGGCAATCCCAAGGACGCAGCGGCGCCGCTGCTGCGCAAGATCCTCAATATCGGCTGGCTGATC